>JANLFJ010000006.1 GCA_024655825.1 Peptococcaceae bacterium
GCAATCTGGCAGAACAGCCGCCAGGTGATGCTATCACCGACTTCCTTAACCAGACTCTCGTAGCCGAGTTGATAGCGCTGTTTCAAATACATTAACCGCAAGTAGGTTTGAATGGCCAAAGTTGGCCTGCCTCTTTTGGTATTGAATCTCTCGAAAAACGGCTTCATAAAACGGGGATCGTTAAGTATTTCATCTACTTTGGCCAACTCAACCGGCAAGGTTTTTACCGATTCGGGAAGGATGCTCTCCCAGATATTTATTTGATTGTCTCGAATCCTTAACATCAAGACCACCTCAAAAAAGGATTTTCGAGGGGCCGTATAGAATTAACAATATGGAATTCGGCCCCTTGTTTGGATTTGTTAGCTATAATAACAATTTCCATTCAATGATCCGAGTTCCTTCTAATTTTTGCGATTTTTATACGATTTTTTCAGGGGAAACTATCTAGTTGATGGGTGGAAATAAGTATCCCGGCCCCCCGTATTCTTTCTTCATTTAAGAATCGCAAAAACTCCATAGTTGCGCGGGGGTCAAGCCCAACAAAGGGCTCGTCTATGATATAGACATCCGGCTCAATTAATAATCCTATAACAATCATGACTTTTTGCTGCATGCCCTTGGAAAAGGTTGCTGGAAAATGATGTTTTACTTCCTGCAAACGGAATATGTTGAGTAGGTTCTCGGCTTTTTCCAAAAAAATGTTTCTTTCAATCTCATAAGCAGCTGCTACCAACTCCACATGTTCCCAGAAAGTTAGTTCTTCATAGAGAACCGGCTGTTCAGGTATATAGGCACAATTCCTATTTTGGCCCATAAATTGCACTTTTCCTACCATTTCGGGTAAAAGACCGACAATAGCCTTAAGAGTGGTGCTTTTACCGGCACCGTTAGGCCCGATTAAACCTGCTAGTTCACCTTTCTTAAGCGAAAAATTAATATTGTTGATGGCATTTCTTTTTCCTGTATAACCGGCCTGTTTAATTTCTACTTGCAATACATCCATTAGTTATCACATCCTCGATTATTCACTTTTGGCAGGCTTGTATAGGAGAAACAAACACCAACCAGCTGCTAGTACTACAAAAATATGAGGGAAAGAAAATCCCCAGTGAGCCATAAAGGAACTTGGTGGTGTACCGTCAGAAATGCCGTACCCGTGGAAAACAAACCATAATACTATTGGAGGGATTTGTATTAATGTCGTTATTAAGAGTAATGATCCAAGTACCCGTTTAGTGATAAATACGTTTGTTGAACTAAATAAAATACCCACTCCCAGTATTATCGCCATATTCCCCCATGTTCGTACTTCAGCTTCAGTTGGGCCATAGAGACCCAGGACATAGGGAAGCCCTACCGCGATAGTAAGTATACCGGTCACAATATTCCATTTTTTTATTGTATTTTGCATCATTACCCATCACTTCCCGACTGCCATTGTATAACTAGAACAATTTTATTTCAAAGCATTTTTTATGTTTTTATAACTCTTCCATACAATTGCCATTCCGGAAATTACTAAAATGCTCATCATAATATAAGGCAAAACATAAAGAAAAAGGCTTCTATTTGTGTCTGGACCTCGCTATTCCAGAGGGCGTTATGATAAAAATCAAACCCCCAAATACCTGCTGCCAATAGCAATAAAATTCTGGGCCATCTCATTAGCAATCTTTTCAATAGCTTCTTTCTCTGTTTTGGGCTTGGAGAAATATTTTGCCCGTTGTTTTCGCTCTTTCTCTTGCAGCTCTGCTTCCTTCAATTCGGAAATGGCCACCCGCATGGCTAGAGAACCATCTGGATTTAAACGGTAAAGCCGATCCATGCTGGAGACAAAAATATCGGTTGAATCGCCGGAGACTTGGAGATGGTATGGCGTCACCTCTATCCTGCCGAACATGGTATCCATCTTTTCAGTAAAGCGAATACCCCACCGATATTCCCCTGTAAAAGAAAAACAGTACAGTTCCCCAGGCCCGTTATAGGTTTCCCGAGTACCAATAAGCCAGTAGTCGTCAGCTAGAGCTTTTCTGAATGGCTGCCACTGGAACTCATAGATAGTCCCCTCGAAGGAATTAAAGTTAATAAAACCGATACGTTCTTTATCCTCCAAAATAGCTCCCTTATCATTTGCCTCTTGCACATTCAGTCCTTCAAAAGGGCTATCTTTTAACAGAATCCTTTTTAAGTTTGATCTACTAACTATTTCTATACAGTTAGCATGTTCTGCCACCAGCGAGTTAGAGCCATAATAATGAAGACGCGCTTTTTGCCCGGTCCTCCGGTCGAAACCTTCCAACTTTTCATTTGTTTTTGTACTGGAAAAGAAATTGTCCCAGGTATCTTCAGTTTCACTTGCCGGCTTGATTTTTAAAACTTGGTTGAATAACGGCTTTTTAACTCTTTGATAGCAAAGTTTTTCCCTCGATGAGGCTGGTGAGTTAGTTTTCTCTGGCTTAACATCAGAAAATAGTTTTTTTATTCCATCAAATAGACCCATTTAATCTCCTCCCCGTTAATATAGCTACCAATTCTTCAGCTTCTTTAGACATTTCTCTATTTTTTCCAACTTCCTTTTATCCAAATGAAAAGCCTGAACTTATCATAGGTCAGGCATGTGGGACTTATATTCCCAAGTATAGTACATCATTTAATTATTCTTATCATGTCATCCTTGTCCTGCTCTTCAATCAATTCAACACGTTCGCCTGTGACTTTGTATTTCCAATAACTAACCGGCTGGCTGCCGTTTATTTTTATGCCCCAGGTTTTTGTCAATGTAACAAGATATTGACCTTCACTTGCAGAAATACAATCCGTTTCCAGTAAGCACCTTATTTTTATTCCAGGGGGGTTCCCTCCTGCATTGACCAAGATCTCTCTGGTACCATTCCACTCCGGAAACTCCCGCCTCATTATAGTAACGAGATAAATCGCCTTGCTTGCTTTTTCATCCGCTCTTTCTTTGGCGACATGGGATATTACCGGCGCACCTGCCCTGTTAATCTCCTCAAGATATTTTTGGGCCTTTTTCACCTGCATATCCCACAATTCTTTGTAGGTTTTTTCATCGCCTTTAATAACGACTTCAGCCAAATCCTGGGGGAACATTTCCCTGATCGATTGTGCCCGTATTCCTCCGTCCATGGCCCGTTTGTATTCAAGCACCTCATATTCACCGTTGTCAGATTTTTTCAATTGCATTCTCACAGGTTCACCTCCGCCCCCGGATACACTCGTAAAGATATTGTTTTCAAAACCAAACCAACGGAAACTCACCAACATATAAGCATTGATTATCCCGTCTTTTTCCTCTGTCCTGTAGATCTTATGTGCTTCTATCGCCTTCTCTCCCATCCGGTATGCCCTTCTGTTTATGGAAAGAATGCAGTTGGCTATAACATCCTCCATGTTTTTCATATCCGTATGTGCTGGTAAAACAAGTTTTGGCTTGCCGGACGTATCCTTAAACAATTCGTAGTCGGCATCAATTATGTGGAAGTCAGCATCTTTTGCAAACACCCCATACTTGTAAAACCATTCCCTACCGCTTTTAATTCCTATTCCCTTTTGTTCATCATATTTACCCATAATTTTGGCACAGGCAGAAGCCATAATGTATTCCTTTAATCCATCCTCATGGCTTTTCGCAAAGCTGTCAAACATATACTCCAGAGCAGGATTCCCCATAGCGACAAGCTCATCAAAAGCTTTACTGTCCTTGAGATAGTCGTAGGGATTCGAAGAAGCCACAGGACCATTGTCAATGATCTCTTTCAAAAGTTGGTCTACCTTATTCTTTACATCAATGCTATCTGCTGTGGATATATTTGTGTTATTGGGTATAGCAGATGGTCCGGCAAGTATTATAACTGACACTGCCAGCAAAAAAACACTAGATACTGCTATGGCAGAAATAGAACATTTCCTATATTTCATCACATCTATCACCCTCTTTCTTAAAGTGCTTTCTCGAATTGAACCACTAGATTACTCATTATCCAACGGGTTTTCTACCTTCCCCATAAAAAGGATTAAACCGGTCCGATGCTCCCGGATAAAAAATACAAAGGGCTTGTTTATATAGAACTCGGGAGGAACGATTTCCTTAGGCTTAGCGGCCCCTGCCAGAAATACCGACCTCAGTGCGGCTGCTTCTGCACCTTCCTCGTCTACGTTGATAAAACATTCCTGGGAGATATCGTCAATATAGATGTTGAAGCCTTCCGACCTGTCCGCAATCCCGGTAAAATCCGCATTCCTGCTGTCAAAGGCGGATACCATTCCCATGGCTTGCAGGTGGCTGCCCAGCTTGTTCTTCTGCTGGAAAATGAATTTGGGGAACTTGATCTTCACTTTTATATTCTCCAAGTTACTGCATACCCTTTGAATTTCTTTGTAATCCAGCTGGTGGACATATTTTCCCGTGTCTCCTTTAGGAAGGATGACAAGCATGCTGCAACCGTAATAATTGAACTCACCGGCCTGGATTTGCTCATCCTCATAATAATTGATTCGCCTTTCGGCATTCATCATATCCACCATGACGGTATTCCCGCTGCTCAATTTGTGTTTTTGATTTATCGAAGGGGACCTGCCACTTACCGTTGAAGCACAAGGCGTTGAACACAAACATGGACGCCTGGGGATTGACATTGGTAATATGGTTTTGTATCCTGCCGTGGGTTTTATCCTCGATCCACCGGTTCAAGGCCTCTTTTACACCGCTGCTTGCAAATCCGCACCATAATAGGTATTGGCGGTTTTCAAGAAGCTGTCTTTTAAGGGAATTAACCAGTTCCACAAGTGTGGTCCTGTTTCCATTTTCCTTATAACCCGCATTGTTTAAGTGATTAATAGTATTGTCAGCAGCAATCCCAGGAATTTTGTTGTTTTCATTCTCTTTACCTTCTTTATATTGACATTTGTTCATATAATTTGAGTCTTATTTATCGGCTTTTTTATCCGACTTTAGTTCTTCTATAAGTTGAGCGATATAACAAGTACAGCCAACAATTAAACCACTTAAGAAAACTATTCCCAAATATATGGGTTTAAGGTGGGACTCTGCCCACGGAAAAAGAAAATTCGCAAGTGGATAGCCTTGCCATAATACAAAGACATAAAAAAATATCGTTGTACCTAAAATTGCTTTTAACATGGTTGCCCTCCTACCTAGACTTCAAATAATAGCTACCTTTGCTCCGGGTCAATTACTGTGCAGGAGCCACCTCTTTCCCTTCTATATCATAATACTTTCCGTTTTCTACATAATAGGTACCCTCGCCAAGAGATGCTCCCAGCACAACCTTTCCATCGGGAGGGACAGCATATTGGGCAAAGGTTACAACAATTTGTGCTCCCTGCTTCAGTCTATCTCTGATGCTGCCTGCACTTGCTAATTTTTCATCAAAAACTATTTCTATAATTTGTCCTGCTCGATAGTAGCTATCAACAGGGTCATTGGGTAGCTGGATATTTTTTGTCACCTTTAGCACAACAGTCTTTAATTCATCCGAAGTCATATCAAGTTTAAGGATGGTCCCTTCCACCCTGCGGGTTCTTGATACCACTTCCCAATTTTTATGATCACTGTTTATATCCTTATTAGAAATGTCTTGTGATTTGCCCGTATCCTTGGTAAAAATTCCCACAGGATTTTTGGCAGGTACGTAAAGCAGGCCTTTTTGATTTTTACCTTCTTTCTGCAAATGAAAAATAATGGTTGCTTTATCCGTATCGACAACTTTTCCGGTGTCTTCAATGAGCTTGTGGCTGAAGAAAGACCATTCATCATCTATTGGTTTGACTTCATCGCTTTTGTGAATACCCCCTGATTGCATTTGTTGGCCTTTCTCATCCAAAAGGGTTAGGTATAGTTCACCTGCTGTATGTTTGAACCGCCCCTCGACCCAAATGATATGTTGACCATGGGCATAATCACTGACAGTTTTGGTTACCACAAGGACATTGGGGATTACCTCCCTCTCTTCTTCAACAATTATTGCCTGGGCAGGGTCTGCTTTTTGAGATTCTTCCTGTATAAAGGCGGTTCCATTAAATAAATAAACCTTTGTGGATGTTTTTAAATCGCCTTTGGGAGACACTCCATCTTGGTCAAGCTGATGAGTCGTTTCCCACTGGTAAAGCCGTTTGCCCTCCACATCAACCTGATACCCGCCGACTTTCATGTAGAAAGTTTCTGGCCCTGCCATCATTGACCGCTCTTTTACAGTACCTTGCCAGGCTTCTATAAATTTACCCTGTTTAAGATACCAAAGGTGACCGGTAAAAACGTCAAGACCGGTACCGCCCGTTCGGGTCACGAGCTTAAAAATTCTTTTGTCTTCTATTTCTATAGGATTATTAAAATCCCACTGTTCGACTTTCCAATCCTCTTCTGCTATTAATTTATAAGCTCCGCTTAAGTCCTGATCAAAGATAAAAAATTGGCCCAGGTGTACAGCTCCATCAATTTTTGCCACTATTTCCCAAGCGGCATCATCATCCAAGTTGGCAAGCTCAAATGAAAGTCCTTCGATGTAAGAATCTTTATTATGTTTTCCCTGGGTCTGGATCAGTGTTGCAATTTGTTCTTTAGTCATTTTCCCGGTCTGTTCAAGGTCTGCTTTATCCTGGCGGTGAGATTGGTAGAAAGCATCGTAAGCTTTAGCGTAATCCTCCTGGGGCCAAGACTGGTCGTTAATGCCGATTTTAGAACCTTTGTAAAGCTCACTGACATGGCCATCTGCAACTACAGCTAAAAAGTTAAGATCTCCGGCCGGCCAGTAACCGTGGGTTTTATCCCCTCCCAGTAAGAGGAATATCTTAGCCCCTGGCTCTGGAAAGTCAAAACCTGTCCAGCCATATACATCATTTTTCTTTCTTTCTAGTTTTAGTTGTTTTTCCTCGATTGTTCCTTTGAGGACTTCGTTTATCTCAATAGTTACCTTACGTCGCTCATCCTCATAATTTCTTTCAATTACAGTACCCGTAACAATGAGGTCGGCTCGCTTTAATGTCCCTTCTGGTGAAGAAACTGACAAACGGGCGTTAGCCACCCCTGGCAGCAATGCAAGTAATATTACAAGCAAGATAAAACTGCTTAACAGCCATTTTTTGTACATTTGTTTACCCCCTAGTATAGATTTCTAATGGTTATTTAATACTTGGGCGTCAATCATCCTTCTAGTTTAGCCAGCAATTCCTTGACATACTTCATCATATTGTCCTCCCCAGATGGTACGATATATACCCCTTCGGAGGTATACCTTTCCTCTGCACTTTTCTTTCTTATTTCAGCCAATAGCTCCTCATTAGCAGGGTCAGTTAACGTCACGTCTAAAATAGGAATATGGATAAAGGTTTCTCCCTGTTCTAGTTTCTGGATTAATAAAGGCCATATGGCTTCGCCTTGTTTCTTACAGTACTCGAAGAACTCTCTATATTGTTGGGATTGGGCATATGCTCTTGGATTGCTTTGCATACTGATTTTGGGGTCCTCCCATGTTTTTTTCCAGGCAACGTATTTAGTCTCAAATTCCTCTTTAACTGTTGGGGGAAGCATCCCGATCAGTTTTGCCAGCTTAGTTCTTTCCGCTTCCGAGAATGCCACCTTCTCATGTTCTACTCCGCTTTCGGTATTGTAGCCGTATTTTTTCAATGATAAATTTGCGATGGCTTCGCCCGTTGAACTAACGAACAAAACACTTTCCGGTTCTTTCAACTCCCACTGTGGAATCTCTACTGCAACAAACTGGAAGGGGTGGGTTATAACCTCGGGTACCATTGTATTGGGGGATGGGGCTGTTTCTTCAAATAAAATGACCCATCTGTCCTTATCTACCCTGGCGCTCTTCACTAAAACACCGTATCTTCCGCTAGGTTTTTGACCCGCAAATACCCCAATATATATTTCATTTTCCTTAACCGACCCGAGCCGTTCTAAGGAAATTCCATGCTCTTGGGCAAAGGTTTGAAGGTCTTTTTTATCTGCAAAAACCAGAGCAGTTTTTTTCTCCGGCTCAAACTTTTCCATATGCCAGGATGTTGCTATTTCTCTAAATTTAAGCTCTGCTCCTTTAAAGACAGGTGAGTGAGGGAAAAGCGAATTCCCGAAGGCAACCATCTCCTCCAGAGTAAGACCTTGGCCTTTTAATTCGTACATCTCATTGTTTTTCTGCCAGGTAACTATAAGTCCTTGTCCAGTCTTGAACCATTTAGCCGGAATCCCTTGAATATCAACTTTTTTAAAAATATCATCAATCAGTTCTGACCCCTTCGGTTTTTGGAGAAAAACGAGTTCCCGTTCCTCCCCTGAATAGATGGACACGACTTCTTGAGTGTCTTTCATGTACTGAATTCGTGTCAGCGCTAATCCTCGGGGTAAGTTTCCGGGAATCATGAGGGTATAAGACACGTCGTTAGCCAAGTCTTCATAGGAGTTATAAGAAACCCACTTAGGTTTCAGTGGGATTATTAGGTCCTTTTTCACTTCATTCTTTTCCACTGGGAACACGTAGGATGGAGTATCAATGATAGTAACGCCAGTGGAAAGGGATTGGTTTGCCCAGGCCGCATTACTACTATAACCGGCAAGAATAATCAAACCGGCTACTATCAGTAACTTTAAGGTGCCTCCTTTCATTTACTTACCTCCCTTTGAAAAAAAGACACTTTTAGTATTAGAGACGTTGAAAACATCCAAATTGTTCCTTCCTAAATAAGCCAACCGGTACTTAACAGATAAAAAGTTGGTTGAGTCCAGCCGGCAAAACACGTCATGCAGCGATACTTTCCAAAAAGTACTGTTGAATAGTGTGGCCGCCAATTTCACCAGGGCTTTTTCGCCGCTGCTCCACGGCCTGGCCTGTTTCACCAGGGCCGGAAAATCTATTTCCCGGGGCAGAACAAAGCGTTCAACCGGTTTATCCAGCGCAGCCAAAACATATAAAGAAGCCAGATACTCCCGTTCTCCCGCCTGGACCTGGGCCTTGTCGCAGAGTGCCCTATACAGCCTCTCCTGTTTTGCGTCTTTGAACCACACAGCAATCCCCTCCTTTCGGATTAAGAATAATGAGCAAGGACCGGCTTAAATCAGTCCCTGCTCTTTGAAACTTACAAACCTGCCGTCATCGCCGAGAATTAAGTTGTCTAACACCTCAATCCCCAGAATGCGCCCGGCTTCGGCCAGCCGCCTGGCAATCTCCCTGTCTTCCGGGCTGGGGGTGGCATCCCCGCTGGGGTGGTTATGTCCCAGGATTACTGAAGCGGCATTGGCTAAAATAGCCGGTTTGAACACTTCCCGGGGATGCACCATGGCCGAATTTAAACTGCCTATTGACACCACATTGATGGCGTTCACCACATTTTTGGTGTTCAGGCACAATAAAACGAAATATTCCCTGTCCGCTCCGGCCAGGAAATCGGCCAGGATTGCGGCCGCGTCCCGCGGACTGCTGACCCTGTTTACAGCAAAGCTGACTGCCCGTTCCTTGACCATTTCCACCCGCACCACCTGCACCTGTTTGCCCTTTTCGGCTCCTTCGCTGCTGCTTCCCTTGATTTTTTTACCATTGCCCATTCCCCCTTTTGGTTTTTCAACTGGCCTGCCGGCCTTAGTCATGAAGACCCCTGGCGCGGGTGGACGGGCAAGGGCGGCCTCTCCACAGGCCGGGACGGGAGGGATAAATGGGGGAACCGTTTATGCTCACGGCCTTTACCCTTGTACGGACGGGTCCCGTGCCGGTATAATCCGGTCTGAACCGACAGCATTGTCTGTAAAGGAAACTCCCATTATGCAAAAAAGAACCAGGTATGATACATTTATCATGCCTGGTTCTTGCAACTACCGCTCTATTCAAGATGGGGATATAGGACGGGGGATTTCCCCGGGCCGCCGGCCAAGTATATACTTTCCGCAACAGAATTTCAGCGGAGAGTCTTCATTAAAAAAATATACACCCGAGATAGTAATTAGCTCGGGTATCTTCTCAATTCAAACCTTTTCTATCTTGAATGTCGTATTAACCCTCTGGGCAACACTTCTGCGGAAAATCTCTTGCCCATGCCATACCCAAATCCTCCTTTCCCTAAGATTATCGACCAGTTCATTTATGTCACCGGTTTATTTTTAAAGCCTTCGTCTCACCAAAGATGGGTGCTAGGCGTTTTTCAGCCATCTCAAGAAGTCTGGCAAAGGGTGTAGTGATAGGATGATCTACCACTTCATTAAGCATATCAAAGACAACTTGTCCCTCTTCAAGCGTTAGTTCCTTTAGTTGGATATTTAACCACAGGATTTCTGGCATAGACAATACGGTAACCCCTAGTGTTTCGATAATCCGGCGGGCAGCCTTATCGTCCGAGAGAATAATGGAGATGGATAACTCGTTGGCAAAAGCTGCTGCATAGCGTTCGCCTGTATCTAAAGTATATTGATGCTGCGATAAAAAAATCTCAAACAGCCTTCTCTGGTTTGCATCGAATATATCGGGAGTTAAGATCTCCAGCCAGTCTCCCTCGCATCTTTTTAAGGCATGGTATCTTTCCGGCGGGGTCTTGCGTTCCACCTCATTCAGTACGACCTGTGGCACCTTCACCATTGTAAAGACCTTTGGCAATATATGTACTACCCCAGCCTTGCACAACTTAATCAGAACATCTGCATCGCTGATGCAGGCTTCAAGTTTCATACTCATAGTTAATCGCGAAATCCCGGGGCTTCTTGTCCCAAAGCGATAAGACCTCTTCCACTTTGGCGAAGGAAACCAGGTTTTTCTCGTAGTTTTCTTTCAAGGAGTATATTAGCAGTGCGGGTATGACTGGCTGGGTAGGTTTTAAAAGGGCGGTGTCGTAACCAAATTCCGCCGTGATTCTCTCCAGGTACTGGGCGTTTTCGTTTAAACCGGCTTTTTTCAGTTTACCGTATATCGGGGGAGTGATAATTCCACACTGCAGCATCCGGTAAAGCATCGCTGCGTAACTGACTTTAAAGCGGTGCTGCAGGTAGAGTACGTGCCCCTCGTGGATCAAGCGCGGCCTGCCAAACTTTTGGTAAAAGACCTTTCGCACCCCGTCATAGGGCATCAGGAAATGGGCCGCGAACAGGTCTGCTGTTATTTCTTCCTCCTTGTCCGTATCGTTTTCCCCCGGATTGCAGATGTACACAGAGTTTACTGTCATATCGTCAAAAAACAGATGCTTTAATTCATGGGCGGTCGAATAGATCTGCCTGCCCAGATTCATATTGCTGTTGATATACATCACATGACGGCCTTTTTTTTGCGTTATAAAGGCCGATAGCTTATCATTGTCCGAGGGATAGCGCAGAAGCAAGACTTCCTGTCTTTCCGCCAGATCAAAGATGTCTGAAATGGGCTCAATTCCTAACCCCAATTCTCCTCTTTTCTCCATAGCTCTTCGCTCAGCCCAGCGGTCAAGTTCTTCCCGACGAGCATTCTTTTTAGCCATTATTGTTCCTCCAGATATCTAATTGGCCGATTACCTCATCCATCACCAGGTCGATCCGGCTCACGGCGGCAGTAAGTTCCTCATCAACTACTCCAGCCTTGCGGAACTTGACTGCCAACTCTTCATCCTCCGCATCCTGCAGCAGAATGTCCGCTGTAGTATCGAGGAAATCAGCAATCAGCCGAAGCTCCTGGGCGTTAACAGCCTTATTTCCGCCTTCAATTTTGGTCACTACGGGGCGGGTAACACCGAGGAAACATGCCAACTGCTGCTGGGACTTCCCCTTTTGCTCACGCAACTTTCGTATCCGCTCTCCAACCTCTTTAAACGTGGGTATCCTTGACATCAGAGTTGCACCTCCTAACATCATGTTATAATATGGAACACAAAAAATCAAGTATAAGCATGTATATGTAATAAAATATTACCCATGATGTGTGAAGTTGTGTCATGCTTTTTTACCCTGACCATCTTGGGCAAAAGCCGGCAGGGGCCTCTTCTTTCAGTTTTGAGGCCACTACGGGCGCCACTTTCTTAAATCAAAAAAACCAGTGGTAGTCCCCTGCGCCCGGGGAGGTGAAGTCATTGGGGGGTGTCCCCCCCGTAATCCGTCCAGCTGCCGCCGGGGAGCTTGACCATCCGCCAGCTCCGCTGCACAATGGGGTCGCCGTTGGGGTCTTAGCTCAGATCATTGTATGTAAGCGTTTTGCCCAGGGGCAGGGGGTTGGGACTTACGGCAAACTGGGCCACCGGCGGCATGTTCAAAGAACTGGTGCTAACCGTCCGGACATTGGGCAAGGACCATTCCCCCACGCCGTCGGGGCCGTCAAGAGCCTGCACCCGGAGGGAAAAAAGATAGGTCTTGCCGTTCCGAAACCGTCCCTTTCGTGTTCTTTACAGCCAGGCGGACGCGGTAATCCCTCGGTTCCTTGAACAAGACCTGACGTGTTTTCAAATCCGTCGAAGTTACAATTTTGATAGTTTCAGCAGATACCCCCGCGGGGGGAATAAACTCCCACCGGTTTTGACTGAAGTCCACCGGGTAGCGTTCGGAACCGTAACTTTCCGAAGAATCAAAATCGCTACCGCTGGCAGATTGAGCTCTTTTTCAAATGGCTAAAGCAGCACTTGCATGTAAAAAATCTATACGGCTTAGGTAAGCAGGCGGTGGAAAACCAATTGTACATAGCGCTAGCAACTTACTGTCTGTTGATGATGCTCCGACTTGAGTTCGGCTTTGAAGGCCCACTGCTCACTGTTAAACGACTGCTCTGCACCTGTCTCTACGAGCCCTTTGAAATATTCACCCAAAAAATCATTCACAACCGCCAACGAAGCTCAAAGGGTCCACGAAGTATAAACCATGAACTCGTATTTAAACAGACACTAATTCAGGTAATGGTAGGTGAAACGGATTTCCTTTATGATTTGACTTATGACCCCGTAATTCTCTAGAAAACCATATGGTGGCAAAATGTGGAACGGGACTACTCTTTATTAGTTCTAGTCCTTTTAGCCACCGATGGGGAAAAGTTGTTTGCAATTATTATCATATATGGTTTATATAGTAAATCGAGGTCTAAAATATAGTGGTTTATTTTTTTGTTTGGTTTTTATGCAACGCTAGTGTTCACAATTGTAAATTCCCTGTTTAATCAAGTCATCAATGATAGATTTGTAGGGGTCGAGTTGGGATGGCCGTTTTGACCGAGGCTGGGATTCAGGAATGTCCTTGGAACGAAGGTACTTCCGGATGGTATTGCTGGATTGCAGAGAGGATATTCGACAGGAGTGGGTCATTTCTTTTTCGGCGCTAACAATCCCCATTTGCAACTATTTATTAGCCTGCTCTCATTTTTTATCAAATCGTTGTATTACTAAATATCCCTTTAGACGTGGCGTATAAAATATTAAAAGGGTTATTAAAAATAGTGTAGATAAACCACTAAATATAAAACCCATGACAGCCCCACCATATTCCATCGCGGCGCCCGTGATAGCGTATCCCAAAGGCGTAGAGCCTTGATTAATTAAATGGAAAATACTCATAATCCTGCCCCTGTAACTATCATTTGTATTAAGTTGAAGATTAGCATTGGCCCTATTTATAAAGGAAAGGTTAAAGAACCCCACTAACACCATAAGAAGCCAATTTAAGGGATAGTAAGTTGTAAAGGCAGCAGCTATCAGCAAAAATGACGTTATGAATGCATCATTTAACAGGGTTCTGATATGAACTAACTTATTTTGAGCCATATAAATCGCACCGATAAACGCCCCAATCCCTGTAGCCGCCAACAACGATGTGTACCCATCAACACCCCGTCGGAGAACAGTGTCAGAGAATACAGGAATAATAACCGCTACGTTCACTGCCAGAGTACAATATATAGCCATAATTAATAATGTGGTGCGGAGTATCTCGCTTTGCAGTATATGGGTAATTCCCTCTTTTACCTCAAATAACATATTTTTCTCCAGGTGAGTTTTTGGTAACCCTAAAGTTTTAATAAGGAATAGGCCGGTGAGCACTGCCACATAACTTAACCCATTGAAGAAAAAACAGGAGGCAATTCCGTAATTCACAATAACAAGTCCCGCTATGACAGGACCGATAATTTTACCCATAGTCACAATCGTTGCATTCAGAGAAATAGCGTTCGGCAAATCTTCTTTTCCAACCATTTCTATAAACCAGGACTGCCGTGCAGGTGCATCTAACGAATGCAAACTTCCATAGATAATAGCTAACATTAAAACATGCCAGTATTTTACCAGCCCGGCCCAAACAATATACCCCAGGATCAATGACTGCAACATAAACCCAATCTGAGTGAAACAAATTATTGTTTTTTTGGGAAGGTGGTCTACAACAACTCCCGCAAATAAAGAAAACAGCAGTATGGGCAAAAACTGAAAAACCCCTAACAATCCCAGAAGCAGCGGGGAATTGGTAAGGGTATAAACTAACCAAACCTGAGCTGACCGCTGCATCCAGGTCCCTATCAAAGAGACACACTGACCCAGCCAAAAATACCGGAAATCCTTGTGTCTTAATGATTTAAATGTTATGTATAATTTGTCTGAGACAAATGCATATGAGCCCAATATAATTCATCCTTCTTTTAACTCGTATAATTCTTAATTAAAGCCCAATCGTGTCATTCCTTTATATAGCGATAACATAACTAAACATTATAAATACTTCCACAAGTCATCTTATGGTATTGTTCCTGGAAAGCATTCTTTAACGCTACTTCGGCAAGAAAACCGGTGCAGTGACCTGAGGAAATCCAAGCAGGATTATATTGTTTCAGCGTTTGGATTGTTTTTCCAATTATTTCCGGGGAGGATTTCAACAGATGCAAGCCGCCCAGTATTCCCTCTATTCGCTCTAAGCCGGTAATACTAACAGCTTGCTTGCATATATTAATTATTCCGGCATGACTGCAGCCGGTAATAATAACTAAACCTTTTCCCGATACATTGGCAATTACCGCTAGTTCTTCTGTTACCATATAAGGCTGGATATGCCCGTTTTCCAGTGTATAACGGGATCTATCGAGGTTTTCGAATTCTGTTTCCCTGGAAATTTCCCCGCTCGTTATTAGTCCCTCCATTAGTTCGAATGGCTCTGAGACTAAAAACAGCCTACCTCCGCATCTCTCAATTTGGTCTTTGGCATCTTCCTTCCTTATACCTATATAGGATAGAAAAGGTCTAGTACGAAAATTAAACCTGAATATTGAAGGATGTGCGATGACAGGGAGATCCTTTTTTCCTATTTCTGAAATAATCGTAGCTAAACCATGAGTGTGATCATGATGACAATGAGTTAATACAACCAGATCTATTTTGCTGATATCCACCTTTAAAACTTCCATATTATTGAGTAAAACTTCAGGATCTCGTCCAACGTCAACTAAAATATGAATCGTTTTTCCGTTTTTCTTTGCTTCAACTAAGAAGGAAAGACCGTGTGCACCTAATAAGGCGCCGGAAGTTACTGTGTTTTCCATCAGAACTGTAATTTTAAGACTTTCCAGTTCCCCTAAAGTAAAATTATTCAACAATACATCACCCCACTCTTTATATAACCCAAATAAAGATCATTAGGCTTGCCCAAATCATGGAAATGCGTCCGTAATATCGCAAACAGGCGCGCTGCATATACTATGCAGCGCACACTTTTTACGAGAACAGGGGTATGGCCTTTTGCCTTCCCGCTTTAGTCAAGGCCGTTAATCTCCCGGCAGTAATGGCATGCCACCAAATGCCCCGGCAGCTCCTCTTTCAGCGAGGGCTGCTCGACATGGCATTTGTCCTTTGCGTAGGGACACCGGTTGGCGAACCGGCATCCGGGCTTAGGATTGATGGGGGACGATAGTTCGCCCTGCATGATAACCTTCTTTCTCTGGACCGTGATGTCCGGTATGGGGATCGCGGACAGAAGTCCTTTCGTATAGGGATGCAGCTGGTGCCGGAATAGCTCCTTTGAGCCGGATTTTTCCACCATACAGCCCAGATACATAACGAGGATATCGTCGGATATATGCTTGACGACCGACATATCATGGGTGATGAAAATGTATGTGAGGTTATTCTGCACCTGCAGATCCTGAAGCAGGTTCAGGATCTGAGCCTGGATCGATACGTCCAGCGCCGATACGGGCTCGTCGCACACGATGAACTTGGGCATGAGGGCCAGCGCTCTTGCCACACCGATCCGCTGCCGGCGTCCGCCGTCCAGTTCGTGCGGATAGCTGCCGGCAAGGCGGTCGTCCAGTCCCACCGTCTGCATCAGCTCGTATATGCGTTCGTTCAACTCCGTCTTGTTTTTGCAGATACCGAATATCTTCAGAGGCTCCGCGATGCAGTCTGTAACGGTGAAGCGCGGATTCAGGGATGCCATCGGGTCCTGGAAGATGATCTGCATATCCTTCCGCAGATTTTTCCAGCGCTTGCCCTTGGCATGGGTAATCTCCTGACCGTCAAACCAAATCTCGCCGGCCGTTGTCTCGAGCAGACCCAGGATCACTCTGCCGAGCGTGGACTTTCCGCAGCCGGATTCGCCGACCACGCCCAGCGTTTTGCCTCTTTCGATGGTAAAGCTTACATCGTCCACCGCGTGCAGCGGGCCCCGTTTTGTTTTGAAATATTTCTTCAGACGTTTTACTTCCAGCAGTACGCCGTTCTCCTTAATCTCGCTCATTTTTCTTATCCTCTCTGCTGTAAAGATGACATCTTACGAAATGCCCGTCACCCAGTACTGTCTCCCCCGGAATGATCTTGCTGCATATCTCCATGGCATACGGACAGCGTGGATGGAATTTGCAGCCCGCAGGCAGGTTCGCCGGGTTCGGCATCATCCCCTTGATGGGCTCCAGCCTATCCACATCCTTGGTCAAAGACGGGATTGAACCAAACAGACCCTTGGTATAGGGATGGCTCCTCTCCAGGAAAATGTCCTTCAGCGAACCGTACTCGATAATCTCGCCGGCATACATGATGGCCACTTTATCGCAAATATCCGCCACCACGCCCAGATCGTGGGTAATAAAGATCATGGACATCTGATACTTTCGGCGCAGCTCGATCATCATCTCGATGACCTGCGCCTGTATCGTCACATCCAGCGCAGTGGTGGGCTCATCCGCCAGAAGCAGGTTGGGCTCGCAGGCCAGCGCGATGGCGATGATCACGCGCTGTTTCATACCGCCGGAAAACTGGTGCGGGTATTCCGTAGCACGCTCCGCCCTGATGCCGACATCTTCCAGCATCTTGCAGGCCTTCCGGTACGCCTCCTCATTTGAGCAGTCCTGATGGTTCTTGATGACCTCGGCGATCTGGTCGCCCACGCGCTTGACAGGGTTCAGGGCTGTCATCGGGTCCTGGAAGATCATAGTTATATCATTGCCGCGGATCTTCTGCATTTCCTTCTCGTCCACCTTCAGCAAATCCTTCCCGTTGTACAGGATCTCGCCGTGGGAGACTTTCGCCGGGGGATCGGGCAGCAGGCGAATGATGCTCAGCGCCGTGGTCGTCTTCCCGGCGCCGGTCTCGCCCACGAGGCCCAGGCACTCGCCCTTCTCCAGCTTAAAGCTGATACCATTTACCGCGCGGACGACCTCCTCGGAGGTTACATACTGAACCTCCAACTCCTTCACTTCAAGTAAGCTCATGCTCCACCTCCTACCTTATGACTTCAGCCGCGGGTCGAGAGCGTCGCGGACACCGTCGCCGATTAAATTGACGCTGATCAGCGTCGTCGCGATGGCCAGGCCGGGGAACGTGACCAGCGGCCAGTACTGGCGTATATAGAGCTTGCCCTCGTTTAAGATAGAGCCCCATTCCGGCGTGGGGGGCTGGACGCCCAGGCCGAAAAAGCTCAGGCTGGCGATCTGCGTGATACAGATACCGAGACGCAGCGTGACCTGCACAATGAGAGGAGCCAGACAATTCGGCACCACATACTTGAAGATGATCCGCATTCTGGACGCACCGCAGGCCCGCGCCGCCTCCAGATACTCCTGGCCCATGACCGTCAGGGCACTGGAATACATGATCCTCGTCATGTTGGCCACCTGCGCCAGGCCGATGGCAAAGATTGATTTGTACACGCCCACGCCCAGCGCCGTTGACACGCCGGCTGCGAGCAACAGAGCCGGAATGCTCATAAGGACGTCAATGGTACGCATGATGACGGACTCATACACGCCGCCGAAAAACGCCGCCGTGGATCCCAGAATCATGCTGACGACAGCCGCGAAAAGGACAGCTGAGGTGGCGACAAGCAGCGAAATCTGGCCGCCCTTCAGGATCCGGGTGAACAGGTCGCGCCCGTACTGGTCCGTTCCGCAGATGTGCTGCCAGCTGAGATCCGCAAAGCGGTTTGTGAGATCCTGCTTTGCATAATCATAGGATGTCAGCCACTGCTCCAATATGCAGGCAATAACGACGATGAGGAAGATGAAAAGTCCTACCATAGCCAACTTGTTCCGCTTGAACTGACGGACGGCAACCGCAAACTGGTTATTGCTTCTTCTCTTGATTTTATCTTTTTCCTTCATGACGCCTGCCCCCTCGCAACTTTTATCATATTCCGGTTTGCCCTCCGCGCCTTGGCGCTTGCGGATTCATACTTTTCCTTGATGCGCGGGTCGATGAAGGCGTAAACGATATCCGTCAGGAAGTTGAGGACGCACACTAATAAGGAGAACACCAAGACAGCTCCCTGTACGGCAGGATAATCCCCCACACCTATGGAGTAGATCATGTAGGAGCCGAGGCCGGGGATGTTGAACACGCTTTCTATGACCGCCGAGCTGCCGACGATAACCTCGAACGTGGTGCCCATCAGGGTCACAATGGGAATAGCCGCATTCTGCAGCGCATGCCCGATGATGACCTTTCTCTCTCTCAAGCCTTTGGAACGCGCGGTACGGATATAGTCCTGGCGGATAACCTCCAGCATGGTGGAGCGCGTCATGCGAGTGAAGCTCGCAACCGGACGGAGGCCAAGAGCAATGCAGGGCATTATATAGCCCAGCCATGAATCCAGGCCCGTTGCGGGCAGCCACTTGAGAACCAGGGAGAATAAAAGCATCAGCATCAAGCCCGCCCAGAAGTTCGGTATGGACGCCAGGAGCATGGCTGCAGTAGTCAGCGATACATCCGCCACGCTGTACTGCCTGACCGCTGATATCAGACCGCACAGTACGCCGAACGGTATGGACCACAAAAGTGAGAACAAAGCGATCCTAAGGGAAATGGGCAAACGGTTCGCCACCTCTTCCCTGACCTCGCGTTTAGACTCGTACGATCTTCCCAGGTCAAATTGAGTCACAATGCCCTTGACGTATTTGAAATACTGAACGGGGTACGGATCGTCAAGTCCCAATTCCTTATACATGGCGTCGTACTGCTCCTGCGTATAGGTACCTCCGAGAAGCGCGGGAACAGGGTCTCCGGAGGCACGGCCCAGGATGAAGACGAAAAGCAATACACCCAGAACCACCAGGATCATCATCAGGAGCCTATTTATTGTATATCGAAGCATTTTATTACCTCTTTCTGTATAAGGTGATTGAAAAGTTCGATTGGGAGAGAGGCCTTCAGATACCTCCCCCCCATCGTTATAACCAATCGCCTAGCTGTGCGGGTAATACTCGGAAATCCTTATTGGGCAAGCTTCCAGGAAGCAAAACGGGGATGGTAGCCGCTCAGAAACTCGGTATTCTGCAGATAGCTGCGGCAGAGCACGTTGCTGGTTCTCACATTCAGAGGAATGACCCAACACTGATCATAAAACATTTGCTGGATTTCCTTGTAGATTTCTGCTCTTTTTGCCTCGTCAATGGTGGCGGAACCCTGTGCCATGAGGTCGCAGAGCTTCTGGTCGTCAATACCCATGTTGGCGCTGAAGGTGCCGGGCTGTTTCCCATAGGCGGCGCGTCCGGCTAGGAAGTCGTCGGGATCGCCGCTGCCGTAGTTAGTCGAGGTGAGGACGATATCCCACTTGCTGGGTATATTCTTGTCGTTGATGTCTTTGGTCATGGCCGTGGAATTCTGGGAAGTAACCGAAATCTTAATGCCGATCTCTGCTGCGTAGTTCTGCACGATTTGGGCGGCGGCCATGTTGTTGACGTTGTCGGAGGTCATAAGTTTGAGCTCAAGCGGTTTGTCTTTGCTGTAACCGGCCTCGGCAAGAAGCTGTTTGGCTTTCTCCGGGTTGTATTCGTAGGTACCCAGATTAATGGCGTACTTGATGCCGCCCATGAAGATGGATCTGGGCAGGTTGGCCATCTCTTCGCTCTCATAGGTACCGACTATCAGGCTCTTGTAGTCGATGCAGTAAGCCAGAGCCTGGCGGATGCGCACGTCCTTCAGCGGGGTTCCGCCCAGGGTGGTCAGCTGCAGATGCTGGGAGCGGTTGACGCCGATGCGGTAGTAAGTAGTGTCGGTTATTTCGCCGTTCATAAAACGTTTAACGGTGTCGTAGTTGTTGTTGAGGGTGAAGTCAAGTTCGCCGTTCTGGTAAGCGATGGCCATGGCAGTGTAATCCTTGAAAAGCTTGTAGACAACGGCTTCAACTTCGGGTTTCTCGCCCCAGTACTCGTCGAAGCGCTTGAAGGTCTGGCTGTTGCCGGTAACGGTTTCCACCAGTTTGTAGGGGCCGGTGCCGGCATCGGCGTCCATGTAATCATAGTCCTTACCTTTGGATTCGACGAATTCCTTGCTCATGATACCGGCCCATCCGCTGGCCAGGACACTGATTAAAGCGCCGGAAGGCTCTTTGAACACGAGGGTCAGATGCGTGGCGTCTTTTTTGAAGGACTTCGCAAAGTCGATTTTGCTGGTTGCTTCAGCGATCTTGGACTTGGGATGTGTAGCTGTGCGCTTCAGGGTAAACAGGACGTCCTCCGCATCCAACGTGGTGCCGTCATGGAACTTGACGCCTTCGCGCAGGGTGATGTTCAGGTTGCCTTTGTCGTCATATTTCCATTCGGTAGCCAGGAGGCCCTTGATCTCCCCGGTTTTCCAGTCGCGGGTGAGCAGGCCCTCGTAAACGTTGTGGCTCCAGGGATACTCTTCCTGGGAATTCATGGGATCGGCGCCGATGATCTGGCCGGAAGTGGCGTAAACGACGGTGCCTGGCGGAGTCTTCTTTTTAAAGCCGGTGTCCTTCGACTGCATGACGGTTATCTCGCCGCGGTACCAGGGAATGGTTGTCTTGGTGAGCTCAGTCTTTGCGGTAGGCGCACTGGCGGGTTCTGCGCTCTTGTCAGTGCTTTTTCCACATCCGGTGAGGGTGAAAAGCATAACAAACACGAGAAGCAGAGAGATGATTGAAATAGACTTCCTCATTCTTTTAATTTCCTCCTTTTATTTTTTACGTAATTTTATGAAAGTTAAAAACTTGTCATCCGATAAAGCTAATGCTTAAAGACTCCTGAACCTTACGTATGTTCACATTGCGCGGGCGAACATTATCCCTGACCGAAATTGTCACCGCGGCACCTAGATTAACTATTCTACGTTCCATTGGGTATGGCCTGTTGACAATAATTGGTAACTTAGATTCCTTCTTTAGAACCAATTCAAAATGGTCGACACTCGCTGGCATTCTCCCCGGCGATTCGCCCAAAAGCTATGCACTCTGCTAGGTTCCCTCCGCCGGTAGGATATAACATGCCATAAATTGATCCCAGTTCTCCCGCGCTGTACAGCCTGGGGACAGGAGTCCCATCCGCCCTTAACACCTGAGCTTTGCTGTTACGGCGAGGACCCCCTTGGGTATTTGGTCCACCAGGCCACAACTCTATGGCATAGAAAGGCGGTGTTTTCAGCGGGATTAATGTGTGAAGCGGACGCCGGTATTCCACATCCTCCCCGTGTTCGCAGCAGAGGTTATATTTGTTAACCGTTGTTTCAAGTGTCTGGGGGTCTATACCCAATTTTAGGGCCAGTTCTTTCAGCGACTCTCCCTGCTTTATCCAACCCCGCTCCAGTTCTTTACTGTTATCATCACTCCATCTATAGAAGCGAGCAGCGCCGGCAGCTCCAACCGTCCTGGTTACGAGAGAACCGCTTTCCATCCTCTTCCGGTCAAAGACCCAATAGCAGGGTACCCGGGGATAAAACACTCTCTGGCTGTCAAAATACGTCAATTCATAAAACAAGGAATGTGACTTGAAGTTTTCATTGGTAAATCGCTTTCCGTTACGCTCTACCATGACATAACCCGCTTTGGCTCCTTCGCTCACTGCCTTTTCCGAACCCGGTGTATGCCGGGTCTCCCCGCCCAACATAACAGACATCCCTTGAGGAATATCAGGAATTTTTATAACCGCCCGGGCTGAGCAGCAGTTCATATGCCACAATTGAGCTCCCACCCCGAGACCCATCCTAATTCCATCCCCGGTTGCCGCCGTCGTGCCGGTGAAATAGGCCGGGTAGACTCTCAGGTATTGCAGCTTCATCTCTTCGTCAAACTCAAATCCACCTGTTGTTAAAATTACAGCGCGGCGGGCCTGGACGTTAATAACCTTCTTCTCATCCTTTTCATGAACATGTTGGGCAGCTTTTACCCCTATAACCTCGCCTTTGGAATTTATCAGAAGTTCATGGGCTGCCGTCCCATATTTCACCGGAATGCCCCGCGCATGAATCTGTTTGTCTAGAACCCGCATCAATCCTGGTCCCTTGCCAACAACACCATAGACGTCGATGGACTCATAGCCCGGCAGTTTGTGCTCCCCGCCATGGCGTATGAATTTCATCTGTCCGCCCATGCTCTCGAACCATGACTTGTTTTCTGCGGTATACTGGGCCCAGACCCGAATAACGTCGGGCTCAGTCCAGTACAAATCGCCACTGACCCTGTAGAGGGACTCCATATAGCGTCTTGCTTCCTGTATATCGCTGGGACAGATGACGGATCCGCCAGACATAAAGCTGCTGGTTATCACTAAAGGTGTTCCGGCTTCTTGTTTCTCCAATATTATTACACTAGCCCCTGCGTCATGAGCAGTTATCGCCGCTACTGCCCCGGCAGCGCCGTAACCGATTACAACTACGTCCGCCTCCAGATCCCAATGATTCTGTAATGTCAGCATTTGCCTTGCCTCCTTTGCGCAACCGTAGCGTGATCAGCTATTGGTGCCGCCGACCGAGTTGACACTAGGCTTTCCACCGGCCTATGTCACCGTCGATCTCGATAACGGTTCCAAACGGTTTCGAAAGGATCTGCAGCCGCTCCAGGATTCGTCGCGCGTTTTGTCCGGTCGCGATCATCGGTCGCCCTTCCGCATGCTCGGTGCTGCCCCGGCCGGTACGTCGGGTTACAGGTGCCGACGGGGACACGTCCCGACCCAACTCCACGGGATGGAACGTTATCGATTGAACGTGACCATCGGGATTGAAGTCCACTTCGATCAGCGCAGAGCTCCACCAAGTTTCCTGTGCCCTGTCGAGACCCGGGTGAAGGGGTTCGTCGGATGGATTGAGAGAGGGTAAACGGGTGACGTCATGTCCCCACGTCTCATAGCTGTCGTATGGGATTCGCCGGATGAACTGGGATTGCGCGAAGAAGTTCCCTAAGCCGTAGAATATCGGCTTGCCTTTATATATCTCAACCCCAAGGGTCTTGTGCCAGCCGTGACCTAAGTACATGTCGGCTCCGGCATCGATGGCGGCATGCGCAAACTCACGGGCGAAGGCCGTTGGCACGTCGCCGCGGCTTCCCTCCGAGATGTTGTAGTGGTGCGCCACCATGACGAGATCGGCCATAGTATTGGCTTCTCGAACGGACCGGAGGTTTCCTTCAAGATCGCGCGGATGGCACACCGTCTCAATGCCGAAGTCCTCGCCCACATAGAAGACCCCGCTGCCCCGCTGCGACTGATCTCCCGGCATCACGATCCGGAATTCGCCGTCATCCAGCCCGACCGGAGTTGAACCTTCGATGGAAGCACCCTTTACCCGCAGCACACCCAGCTCGCGCCCGATACGGCGCAGGGTCTCGGCTTCTGCGGCGGGCACCCGGTATCGGGTCCGCACCCGCAAGGGATTCACACCAGGCCGCGCCGACATAGTTCCCTTCGGGAGGTTCGCCCACTCGTAAGGACCGTTGCCAGAAGTGGTCGACACCAGCGCCACGCGCCCCGCTGCTCCCTCCCAATAGCCGGGTTCTCTCGCCTCTTCCAGATCCCGGCCGGTGCCGGCGCAGGTCAACCCGGCTGCCCGGCAGTGCTTGATGGTCTCGAAGAGCCCAGGAGCACCGTAGTCAAAGCTGTGGTTGTTCGCCAGAGACATGACGTCAATGCCGAGCCACCTCAGATCCTTGGCAATGGCCGGATCAGCGAGCATGTAGCTTCCCACCCAATCGCCGCGAGCTGGCCATCCGATGGTGGAGAAGTCGCCGAAATTCATCTCCAGATGGGCGTATGTGACATCTGCCGCGTGCATAATGCTCTTGATCTTCAGGAACTCTGGCTCCGAGTGCATGGCGAAGGTCCGGCTCAACATACACTCGCCCGCTACGGCCACTTTCCAACCACGGTTCTGGTTCACAGAGTTTCCCTCAACCATCGTGTCTGCTCCCGTACGTTGAATGCTTTTACGTCCCATTAAGTAATACCTCCTAAGCAATTTCTAGTAGCTTAACCCCCTCTTTTAGAGCCAATTTGCATTTCTTTTACTTCGTTTATCACTCCCCTATCATAATGAACTCAAAAAACAAGACAGACAAAACGGGTAAAATTAAGTTATAATAAAACTATCATACTAGCTAGTTTCCCCTGAAAAAGTCGGCTTCAAAATCTCTCTAAAACCTTGAAAACATTATACTTTCAGGCTAAAACAGAAGGAGTTGCTATCCTCTGGATCGAATCTTGTAAATGATCACATCGCCTCCGTTTCCTGCGGGGTGAGCATATGTTAAGACTGAAAGATTCCCAGTTGACTGTCTGGGACGCGGTGCTCCCCGCTGAACTATTGGACGATGAAGCCTTTCTAGAACCGTTTATCGCCGGGCTTAATACCCGAACCGGTCGTCCCACGGTACCGGTAGAAACCTACCTGCGGTTAATGTATCTAAAGTTCCGGTACCAGCTGGGGTATGAAGTTCTGGTAGAGGAAGTCAAGGACAGTATCCAGTGGCGGCGCTTCTGCCGCATCCCCCTGGATGGGAAAATCCCTCACTCTACCACTCTAATCAAACCTACCAAGCGGTATGGTCTGGAGACCATTGATAGCTTGAATGCCGCCCTAATAGCCAAAGCCAGGGAGCAAAAAGTTATCCGGGGCAGGAAACTTCGGGTTGATACAACTGTTGTGGAAGCCGATATTCACTATCCCGCCGATGCCAGCCTGCTTTCTAACGGGGTCAAGGTAATTACCCGTACAGTAGCACAGTAAAGAAGCCGGTGTAGCTATCCGCCCCAAGTTTCAGGACCGGCGGCGGTCCGTCAAGAAACGGCTTCTGTCTATCACCAAAGTGGTTAAACGGCGTAGTGGGGAAGCCTGCAACGAAGTAAGGCAAATCACCGGAGAGATCCTGAAGGCCGCCCAGCAAGTGGCAGCTGAAGCGAAGCAGGTAATCAAGAACGCCAAGCAAAATCTATATCGCCGCAAGGATGGTCTTGCCCCAAAAGCTCAGCAGGTAGTGCAATCACTGGAACAGGCTGTTGCATTTACCGAACAGATTATTAGCCAAACAATCGAAGTTCAGCAAGGGGGGACAAGACTTCCCCACCGAGTAGTCAGCATCTTTGACCCCGAGGCCCGTCCGATTAAGCGGGGAAAACTCCATGCTCCCACAGAATTTGGCTACAAAGTATTGCTTCAAGAAACGGAAGAGAAGATGATTACCGGCTATCGGGTACTTGATGGCAATCCCAGTGACGATACCTTGTTAGTGGATGCTGTGGACCGCCACATCAAGACCTTTAAACGACCTCCCCGGGCAGTGGCAACCGACCGGGGCTTTAGCAGTTCCAAGAACGAAAAGGCACTGAAAGAACGAGGAGTTAAACGATGCAGTTTGCCCTACAAAGGAAAACTAAGTGAATCACGCAAGGAATAAAAAGGCTTCAACGCTGGCGTGCCGGTGGTGAGACTACGATCAGTGTCCTTAAACGCAAGTTTGGACTGAGGTGTAGCCGGTTCCATGGGGTCAGCGGCACCAAATCATGGGTTGGATTGGGAATTCTGGCCTATAATTTGAGGATGATTGCCAGCTTGATTTGAACATTGAGAGGGTAATCAATCAGATATAGGGAATAGGCCACTGCCCGGTACCATCGCAGTTTTTCAAAAACAATGTTTTTCAGGGAAAACTAGCTAGCTAAGCTACTCCCCATATTCCAGAGATTTTCGCATCTGAAAGGAGCCATAGTATGAGACTCAATCAACTCAAACTGTTCCTTACCGTATGCGATTGTGGAAGCTTGACCGCAGCGTCTGAGATTCTGCATATCTCACAGCCCTCGATTTCTGTAGCAATCCGTCAATTGGAGGAAGAATTCGGGCTCAATCTTTTCTATCGGTCTAAGAAACGCTTGATTTTGACTGACGAGGGGAAAGAATTCCAGATAAAAGCATCTGAAATAATTAATAAAGTTAAACTGACGGAAGATTATATGAAAAACTTGGGGAAAAAAGTGAGTAGAATACGTCTCGGCGTCTCTGCCATGGCAAGCGTTTTTTTGTACCCCAAACTGATAACTGCTTTTTGTAGACAATATCCTTCCATACATATTGAGACGCACGAACTCAGTTCGACAGATTCAGCACAGCAGGTCAGAGAAGGCAAACTTGACTTGGCTATTGTTAACAATGATGCTGTGCTTTCAGACCTGTTCGAGTTCACCCCTATTATTGAGACAAATATCCTGGGTTGTGTCAGTAGTGATCATCCGCTCGCTCGCAAAACCGGTGTTACGCCTCTGATGCTGAAGGATGAAAAGCTGGTCCTGGGCGGGGTAAAAGGAAAAACAATAAATTTGATACTACAGCGATTCAAAGAAATGGAAATGGAACCAAATGTATTTATGTACTCCCGCCAGGTTCTGCTTATTATGCAAGTGGTACTGCAATATGGTGCTGTGGCATTCTTGATGGAAGACCTGCTGAAATTGAACGATAAACTGGCTCCTTTTTCCATTCACCCTCCCATCCGGGTCGCACTGGGTATTATCAGGCGCAAAGACATTTTATTATCAAGCGATGCGCTCAAGTTTTTGTATTTTTGTAAGGACTATAAATACTCATGATTTCTTGAGTTAATTGACAAGGTTATCAGAGTGCTTTGCAAAGAACCAACCTTAAAATAACCATAATTCGAAAATTTATAACCGTCAAATATGAAAAAATTATGAGTTGATAGACAGAGATAATAGATAATCGAACAGTAAATGTGCGTATGATAGAAAGCCCGGACACTTACCTATAAGAAGGGGTGACCGGGCTTTTCGATATTTATAACATGGCATCGGTTTTCTATTATTCCATTCTATTAACTCATTAAAAATTAGTATTTGACATATTATAATTTTCGAACTATTTTTAAGAAGTCAACCGCCACTGAACTGGACTGGCTTAATAACTGTTTAAATAAATCAAGCAGCAGAAAGGAATGACTAAATTGACACAGAACGAATTTAAGATATGTTTCACGTCTTCGACACCGATGAAGCTGTCGTCCTGTGATTTTCGTGATGGACAGCAATCTATCATGGCGACGAGGATGCGCACCGAGGACATGGTGCCGGTCCTTTCGAAGATGGATGAGTTTGGCTTTGACTGCATAGAGATGTGGGGAGGCGCGACTTTTGATACCTGTATCAGGTATCTGAAGGAGGACCCATGGGACCGGGTCCGAACATTCAAACAGTACGTCAAAAAAACCCCGCTCAGGATGCTGTTGCGTGGACAGAACCTGTTGGGTTATACGCATTATCCGGACGATATAGTGGATCGTTTTGTAACTGCCGCCGCGAAAGCTGGTATAGATATATTCCTGATTTTTGACGGTCTCAATGATATTCGCAACTGTGAGACAGCTGCCAAGGCAGCGCTTCGTTCCGGAAAACTGGTGGAAGGCAACATCCAGTTTACATCAAGCCCCGTACATACTATTGATTCATTTATTAAAACAGCGCAGGAGTATGTGGAGATTGGCGCAACGGCTGTCCATCTTGAGGATATGGGCGGCATGATCGATCCCGTAACAGCAGGCAAGACTGTTGCGGCGATCAAGGCTGCTTTAGATGTTCCGGTGCACTACCACGCGCATTGCACCGGCGGAATGACAGAAATCACCTATTGGGAAGTTATAAAGGCCGGCGCGGATGTAATAGATGTGGATGTTTCAGCTTTTGCGCTCGGAACCAGCCATCCGGCGGCAGAAAGCATGATTGCGGCGCTGAAAAATACGCCGCGGGATACCGGGCTGGACTACAATAAGCTGTTGGAGATAAACAATTATCTCAAACAGATGCGCAAAAAATACGAGGAGTTTGAGACAAAACTCTGCGGCGTTGATATTAAAGTCGTGCAGCATCAGATTCCGGGCGGTATGTATTCTAACCTGGAACACCAGCTAAAGGGAATGAATGCATTAGATCGTATGGATGAGGTGCTGGAGGAGATTGTGAGAGTCCGTAGGGATCTAGGATATCCGCCGCTCGGGACACCGTTCTCGCAACTTTGCGGAACTCTGGCGGCAATGAATGTATTGGCGGGTGAACGTTATAAGATGATCCCGAAAGAAGCGAAGGCCTATGTGAGAGGTCAATACGGCCGCATACCTGGACCTATCAGTGAGGAGTTGAAGAAAAAGGTCCTCGCTGAAGGGGAGGAGCCGATCACATGCCGTCCGGCGGATTTGATCGAGCCGGGATACGAAAGGATCAAATCAGAGGTGGAAGAAATTGCCCGCACCGAGGAGGACGTCCTTACCTATGCGATGTTCCCACAGGAAGGTCTGGCTTTTCTGAAAGAAAAGTACGGAATCAAGTAGTTCAAAAATAACCAACGCTTCGGGAATTCTGATCCGCGGTTCTTTTCATAATCTTATTCTAAATCAATACTGTAAAAGGGACTTAACCCTCCCGCTGATTCTGCAACGGCATCGGCGGGTAAAATGCACCAACTATGATGAATGGGTTTGGAGCAACGTTATGGAATCGCTTTGTGGTGCCGAGAAAGAAATGAAGATCGCGCGTGATAAAGTAGTCAAAATATTTCTCCTTATCAAGGATTGAGGACTTGTATTACAATATCATCCGAATTTAAAACCATTGCTGGTTATCCTCAATAAACTTCAAGCACTCATCCAGGTTTCCTTTATGTACGTCATACCACTGTCCAGTATGTCTCAGCCAATCTGCCGTACATTGTTCGCCTCTAGCATCGAATAAAGTAATTCTAGCCATAGGATACTCCACATACTTACCGTCAATAAGAGACTTTATAAACTGTACTTCTATTCCTGCAGGTATAAACTGCTCTACTAAGTGAAACATATATATGCGGCCTGCACGTATGTCTATCCTATTAACTTCCTTGCTCAATCGTTCCGAAGAAGCTACAAAATTATTCACTCTTTTTAACAGAAAATCCTTTGCATTCTGCGTTAGTTTAGCTGGTTTCGGGTTATATACCCACATACCTTTTCCCATATGCACCACCGTCCATCATCTTACTCGTTGATATTTTACAAGTAGCCCTTCTGTCCTGTTTAATTCAAAAAAAGCTGCAAACCTAGCAGTCGCTTCATCTTGAGCTTTATATTTTCTCCTAATCCTCCTGTAGCGTCTTAAAAGATATTCCTCTCGGCCAGCAGGAAAAAGAAAAGATAAACCTGATGTCATATTAAAATTATCGAATGGCACTATTCTCGTAAAAAGTAGCATTTCAGGAGATGCCGTTTCACTAAAGCCTATATCTGTTAATTTTATTTCATTTCTCTCATTCAAAATATCATTTAGTATGATTACTTTTTCATCTCTGAGTATTGATTCAATTTTGAAAAGCGATGTGTAAGAAGAAATTAATGCATTTAATATATCTCTCTCCACATCATTTTCCAGACTCTGAGATTGTAAGAAAGTTTCAGCAACACTTTTATCTCCATTTATCCGCTCGTTTATTATGAAATCCATTAAAACATCCCGTTCATAATCTTCTTCGAGTACAATGGTGTTATCTTCAAGCATATTCAATAATGCTGCTGCCTTACCAAATAGCTCCTTATCTGCACTTTCTATAATTCTACTGTTTAGCTGCATACCCACTTTTCTGCATTGCCTATATTGTTTAACAATATCCAATCTCGTTTCTCCTCAAGATAAATCACTATAATTTCCCAATCAATATTATCTCCAAAAGTAAAAAATGTAAATGATACTTTAAATTTATCTTCAGCATCCGCGTTGTATACTAGCGAGTAAAATTGAGTTACTACAATATTATTCCTAAAACCTTGTCCTCTCTGCCGCTCTTCAAGCCGAGTCGAACTCTTTAATACGGCAAAAAGCTCTGAAATCAATTATTCCAGAGCTTTTCCCAATTTCTGGGTGGAAAGTTAGGTAAAAAAAGATGCCAAGCTCCTTGATACAGTTGACAAAATAATCATATAGTTTTGAACCTATTTCAGGTGCTATTGCACTTGATAAGCAGCCAGACAAGAAATGGCTGAAATCCTGACGGTAATAAAATCCTATTGTCTTGCTGCTATAAACATGTCAATATCTTCAACGATGTACTTTGCTCCCGTGGAGTGCAGTACATCAAAGAATGAACCTAGATAATCGAAAACACCAAATTCTTTAAACCTTTTCACTGTCTCGGCTCCGGTCATGTTATGCTTTTTTTTGTACTGCTCAATGCAGAACACCTTAAATTGCATTGTCTTGCTCATATGGTCCACCTCAATATCCGGGAAGTTCCAGTTTTCCCGTTTCTATTTCCGTCTTGTATAAGTCAAAGATCTTATCCACGCTATAGTGCCACACCTTTGTTTTTTCATCTTCCAAATACGAATACAACTGAGTTGAGTATAGCTTTTCAATCGCTGCGTTTTCATCCAGATGGTATTCTGTAGCAATCTTGTCTGTTACAGCCGCCACTATCATTGGGAGAATAGCAGAAAACTTTTCAATATCCATCATTTTTCACCCTCCAAAATTCTTTTGGCGACACTGAGTTCCCGATTTAATTGCTGCAGAATATCTTCCACGTGTTTTCGCTTTTCCAAGCTCTCTCTGAGTTCATTAATCTTTTTTTCATCCTTGCCAACATAATCTGTAATAACCTTTTCGCCTTCTCGAAAAGACAAATAATAATACTCGTGTTTTCCTCGTCTGCGCGTTCGCAGAGTACCTTTCGGAAGCAATGATAGCTGCTGTTCATAGCTTTCTTTTAGCGCCTTGATCCGCTTTGCTTCGTCAGCAATTAAATTTATAACATAGCCCATAACATCACCGTCAATATCATTTCTACTTATATTATGCCCAACATAATTAAAAAAACAAGGATAATGTAGGGCATAACTGTAGATGGTAAGGTTCATGCCATACGCATCGGATCCCGTAACTCTTGTCAGTGGCCGGTGGATTTCCAACGAAATCGCTTCTCGGCAACGAACAAACCATTAAAGTACTGGTTCACAGACAGTAAAATTATATTATTTTATCTGGATTTTACCAAAAAGAAAGAAGCCAACCGCAACAGCAATCGACTTCTTTCGACAAATATTCTGGCAAGTTAGGTGAATATAGATGCCGCCAATATTTTATCATATCTATTATTCTACTTTTCGGAATCAGGTTGAATATGAGCCTCTACAAGCAGCTTCGCCAAAAAGTCTGTAGCTTGTTTTGCATCCATTCCATTGATATGACATTGTATTTTTGCCTTTTTATGAGTGTCACGAAAGTATTCGATATCCTCCTTGACCTCTCTCAAGTATCTCCAGTAATTGTCATCATTTACGATTTCTTCTTCAATTAAGTTGGAGTCTTCATCAGTAAATATTAGCCTCTTCATAATATTTTCAGCTGAGTCCTTAAGCGCAACTGTCGTCACATCGGGATGCTTTTTTAAAATGTTTAGATACTGTCTGAACAAACCCCCTGGCGGCATTGCTATAACAATATTGTCCTTATAATCATTAAGTATTTCTGCCAGCAAATGCTTAACCTTATCACGATACGCATGTTCATTAAAACAAGTGTTTTTAATGCGCTCTACAGAATTGCCAAACCGCTTCTCGACATAAAGATCAAAATCTACAAAATCATAACCAAACTTCTCAGCCAACAGCATACCAACAGTGCTTTTTCCAACACACGAAACTCCGACAATATAGATTCTCATAATTTTTTGAACCTCTTTATCTGCATCAATCTATTCATCAAAATACTTTACCTTCTTTACAGTTTTAGTTCAGGACCTTCACTCGCCTTTTGGTTCGTAAAGAGCGTCAATATCCTTTGTGGTAAGATTTAATCTTGCGGCAGCCATAGCTTTCAGGTATAAATCATAAATGAGCCGGACTTCGTGACGGATCCCAACCCAGAAATTCCAATTATATCATCCGCCTATACTTTTGACAGCTCATCTCTGAACGCCGGTCTATTGGCATATTTGTTAAAAAGCTTCTGTTTGATTTCCGAGACCTGCTTTTGCCCGCCTGCTTTTTTTAGATTACGGATAATTGCGCATACCCTCTGATAATCTTTCCTGCTGCCAGCTCTGGCAGCAGTCTGCTCAATATGCTGCAAAAACAGGGTGTAAACCTCATCTTTAAATTCGGGAATAAGCTGTTTATAAAAAATCTCTACCATTGACGGCCTCGGCTTAACATAGGCAAGAAGCTTTTGTTTTTCCCCTTCTTCTATTAAAATACGGGTGTATATGTCATGATTTGTTTTCTTCTGGTTTTCCAGCAGAAGAATAATCTGGGGGTAAACAGAAAGCCACTCGCTGAAATCATAAGTCTTTTTTAATTCCTTGTAGTATTCAAAACTACCATCCAGAATAAATTCCATGGCAATCCCGCGCAAATCATCAAGTTTGCCGGAAAGCTGAAACGCCTTGTACCGGTATTTCTTCCACTGATCTACCAGCCCGCGCCTGTCTTTATCTTCCTCTTCTCCATCAAGCGTAAGCTTGATCACCGAGTCATAGTCCTTTTTCTTCATGGCATTTTCTATCGCCATTTTCCTAAATTCCGAATATCGCAGATTCTGTCCAATAAATTCCTGCGCTTTTTTTCGTCCGTCATACTGTTCAATCATATGGTATCTGATGAGATTAACTCTTTCCGCCAAGTAACTGCCGCTCCATGAATCCTCTCTTTCGTTTTTTATGATTGATACCAAATGATTTTCCAATTTATTGCGTAAAACCGGAGTGTCTGCAAGCTCCGAACAGCTGCCCAAAAGATCGAGCCTCCAGTCGGTCCAATCTTCATATCGTCTATGCGCCGCTTCTTCTATCAGCTTCTGAAAAATACTTTCTTTATCAGCCGGGCTTAATGATTCATCCTCAACTATTTCACGGATAAAAGCCAGGCTTTCTTCAATTTCTCCGCCGATTACCCCGTCGGAATCATCCGCGCCCTCAAGCAGATCCATCATTTCATGGATAACACAAAGGGACAGTTCTAAAGCATGCATGGTTTTTTTCTTGGTCAAAGCAGAGCGGGCTTTTTCCAACACCAAGTCAGCCCCCTTGACCGCCTCCCAGGCGTCTCCGTAAGCGACAAACCCATGCCGATCCGAATTGTTTCTGATAAAGGTGCGCATAAGCATCATGGATTTACGTATTTCGTCCTCATCATTTCCTTCGTTAAAATCCAGTTCTATCCGCTGCTTGATTTCTTCATACTCGGCTGCGATCGCCAGGAGAAATTCAATAAGTTCATCTTTTGTCCTCTCCGAAAGTATTTTCTTCATATCAGGCGTTTTTCTTTTCTTGGGAACGGACTTATAAACCGCTTCAGCGTCCGCATTGTTCGAGTCTTTTTTGTTCTTGATATCCCGTAAGGCAAAAAATACCGCCGCCTGGTGCTTGCAATACTCCCCCCAATCATAAGGGCAATCGCATTGACTGTCCGCGATCTCCTCCTGATCATCAAGCTCAACTTCCACTGTGTACAGCTCACTGCCTTCAACTTCCGCCACATAAACATTTTTCTCGGGTTCTTCCACTGATATTACACAGTCATTTTTGTAATAATCATAGCCCCGGGCAACAATTTTTTTATCAATCCAGCTTTCAAAGTTGTGGAGATTCATATTGTTCCTTCTTTCACCAGATAATCAATAACCCTCTGAATTTCAGCCTGTACCTTCTTGTATTCAATCTCCTTCCAAGCTTTAAGGAGCGGTATAAACCGGGCATTGCCCGTTTGCCTGATTTTCTCAAGCAACAGCAGGATCATTCCTCTGTTTCTATCCTTCAAATCCTGAGTAAAGCCATAATCTTTTCCCTCCAGCAGCTTTGTAAGTTTTTGCAGCAGCTCCTCGGCATGGGTTTCCCGCTCTATTTCCCAACCTCTCTCAGAGAAGACAAGCATGGGAAGCCTATCCCTGTATTCAATTTCCAGGTAATCTTTCTTGATCAGCCAATCAATTCGGTTCGTTATTTCCTGCAGGGTTAACGCTTGATAGTATCCGTAGGCAGGGCATTGGTGCAGTCCATGTTCCAGTACCTTTTTATCTTTGGAGCCTTTGAGGATTTTGGCCAACATACTTCTGCCGCCAATGGCAATCAGTTCATCAGCCGCACGAAGTATAGCCCTGATTTCTTCATCGGTTAAATCTTTTACATCACCGCTGTTCAGCGCATATCTTACTCTTGATTTTTTGCTGCTCATGCCTGACTCTTTTCATCCAGAGCTATTATCCTGTGATCGTCCGTCAGCAGTTTCATCTGACTGATTGCAATGATGTTCAATTTTTTAAGGCGTTCCGACTGGGGCATTCCGTCTGCAATGAATACTGCATTCAGATTCTCCATGTTAGAAAGGCAGACAAGCTGCGAAACATTTGCATAATCCCGAATATTGCCTTTTAGCTCCGGATTGCTGTCTCGCCATTGTTTGGCGGTCATACCGAACAACGCAACATTCAGGACGTCCGCTTCGCTGGCATATATCTGGTTGACTTGTTGTGGCGTAAGCTCAGGCGGGATAAGATTTTCCTTGATTGCGTCCGTATGGATACGATAATTGATTTTTGCCAGATTGCGTTTGATATCCCAGCCGAGTTGCCGTTGTTCTTCGGCCTTCATCCTTTCAAATTCTTTAATCAGATAAATTTTGAACTCTGGGCTGATCCACATGCCAAACTCAAAGGCGATGTCCTTGTAGGCGTAAGTTCCGCCATAACGGCCGGCAGTCGCTTTGAGGCCAATAGCATTTGTCTTTGCCACCCATTCTTTAACGCTGATTTTATAACTGTTCAAGCCAGCCTGACTTCTAATTATGGCGAATTCGCCATAATTAAAATTGGGGTTGTGGATTTGCTCCCATATTCCCAAAAACTCAATGGTGTTGCGATTGCGAAGCCAATCCGAGATGAAAAAATCGCCGTCCTTAGCTTTCAGCATATCTGTCAGGGAGATATAATCCTTTTCCTCCATCGTTGCAACGGTAATTTTTGCTCCGTTCACACTGAGGTAATTTACCATCTGCCGCACCTTCTGTTTCTATCCTAATTTTTTGGCTTACTTTTTTAAGTGTGCATTTTTAATAGACATTCTACTTCTCTATGCTTGCCATACGAAACTTCTTAACGACGTCCAGCCTGTATGCCGGGTCAATCCACATGCTGAATTCACAGGCAATGTCCGGATGGGCAAAGGTACCGCCGTTTTTACCCTGCTTCGATGTAATCCCTACCGCACCTGTATTGGCGATCCACTGCTTAAGCGTCAGTCTAAAAGAGCTGGATTTCATTCTTTCAATTAACGCCGTGCAGGCTTCATCTACGAATTTAGGATTGCTCTCCTTTTCCCATAGACGGAGGAATTCAATTGTCACGTAGTTGCGCAGCCAGCTTTGAATCACATAGCTGGGCGCATCGGTATTTTTCTGCCGGGCTATTTCAGTCAGCGATATGTAGGTGTCGTCTGGAGAAACGATCTGGATATGTTTGGCAATCATGGCTTCACCGATTGATGAGCGGCGGAATCCGGGGACAAAACTTGCGTTCAACTGCTCAAACATCCTTTCGGAGAGCGTGTCCGCAAGGTCTTGGGTCATAAGGTCCTTTGAAACCAAGTGTTTTAAGATTTTTTCCCTTGATATGCAATATGTCCAAATCGCTTCCGCGCGCTTTTCTTCCTCGGTCACCATGCTCATCTCCCGTCCAAACAAAACCTGAATATATTCATAATTATACTTTGTACGAGAGAGTTTGAATAGTGCTGATTAGAAAAAGTAAAAGCGTTGGATATGCCTGTACTCGAAAGAGATAGAGCCATTCGGCAGAGCATGAGCCGTAAGGGCAACTGTCTGGACAATGCTGTTATGGAAAACTTCTTCGGTCTGCTCAAGAGCGAGCTCCTCTACCTGCAAGACTTCATATCTATCGAGCATTTTATCGCAGAACTCATCGAATATCTTGATTACCACAATAATCGCCGTATCAAGGCAAAACTGAAGGGCCTGCCGCCCGTTCTTCACAGACAGCAAGCCCTCATGACCGCTTAATTTGAATATTTGTCTAACTTTTTGGGATCACTTCACACAAATTGCTTCAGAGCTTAAATTTTCTTATACATTTTTCCGCAGTTTAATTGTAATATGGTTTTATTGTGCCGAACTAATGATAAAGTTTTCCAAATAAATCCATGCTATAATCCTTAATATCAGATGTATTCAGCATGTTGTACTTTGCTTTGATCCCGCTGAAATAGTCGGTAATCAGTTCTTTTGCGATAATCCTGTCGGACCCTTCCTGATCACCGAGTCCTTTTCTCGTCACCCTCCAAGGGGTTTCGATGTGCGTCATCCTTTCCAGTATCTTACCACTATAGCAGCCAAAATTAGTAATGATACTATCGAGGATCTCTTCCTCGGTTTCAGTGAGTTCAATGCTGCCATACTCAAACGTGTTTTCTTCGATAGGATTGTAGCCATGGTCTTTATATTTGTAGTAAATATTTCTGTAAACAGGACCGTGCACCCACGCTTCACAATCATCGGCAAACAGATACTCTCCATTAAAAGCTTTATAGAATCCCTGGGCATAATAAAGAAGCTTTTGCAGTGCCATCGGTGTGATCTCTGCGCAATGGATCAGCAAATATTTTACAACACTGTCAATCTTACCTTCATTTTCAAGCTTACATGTCTTCCGGGCAGTTTCACGTTCAATTATTTCCAGAGCCTGTTTGCAAAGACCATAGGCATGATCTGTAATCTGATTTTTGTTCTGTTCTAATATTTCAGCCATATAATTTGCATCAGCTAGAATCCGCCTAAGTATGTCGGAATACTGTTTGGTAGGAATATCACCATTCAGATACCTGGTGACAGTGCCTTCTCCCCAGCCCAGCAGCAAGGACAATGGCCTTTTGCCGATATTGTATTTTTTCAATATGCTTTCGATGTCCGACACTGAGATGAGTTTTTCTTGCTCCCTAAAAGCCTTATCCAGCATCTGCAAATTATAATCGCGAATTTCCGCCACAAATATTTCGTCGCCGCATTCACGGCAATATGCTTCTTTGCCGGTGTACCTGATCTCCTTTCCTTTTATGCATTTGGTTTTTTCCCCTTCTCTAACGGTGTATTCCACCACATCACGGCATTTTTCGCAAAAACCCGTCATTTAAATCGCCCCCTTATTAAATTACCGTTTTTGATCAGCCTCTGAATCAAATTATTTATTTAAAAAGATACGTAATTGGCTTATTTCGTTTATGGAAGGATACAACGAAGAGAAAATCATCTCCTCGTCTTGTTTGGGTCATATTGGTTTTGATATATATGTCAACAGGCTCCAAATCTCCCCAACTGTCCAGTTCATAACTTTTGCAGAATATATATAGACGCTCGTGGGCAAAGGTTTCTTTTTCGTTATCAACAGCATAGCAAAAATCATCGTGCTGCAGGCTTAATAGGATTTCTTTTTCCTTCTTGGAATCAATTTTGTAGTCTTCGATAAAATCCATATTTTCTTTTCTGTTCTCATTGATCGATATCGTGTATTTGCCATCAAGGACTGCTCTTCTCAAATCATTAAGGTATTTTTTTATATCATCCGGAGTGAAATCCGTATATTTCTTTGTCTCTCGGTTCTCGGGACTCAAATTCTAATCGCTCCTTTACTTATATTATATTCAAATGATACGCTTTGTATACTAAAAAAATAAGATTAATGTATTAATTGATACATTTTTAATTTAAAACCTACAAGTTTTTGAAAAAGCAACTTTCTGTTTGAAAAGTGAAGCTGCCGAAACCCAAAACTTATATCCGCGATATTAAAAAATGAACCCGAAATGGTTATGGGTCCATTTTAAGTATTTGTTACAAAACCTGATGGGACAATCGTTTGCTAATCTTAATCTGCTGTTTTTCCGGGTCCCATACCACGTCGTAATGCAGGTTTTCCGCCACGAAACGCAGAGGAATCAAGGTCCTTCCATTTTTGATCTCGGCCGGCTTAAGAAGAGGTACTTCGGCTTCGTTGATGAAAGCTTTACCCGCTCCGATTGTAAGCCTTACGAGAATATTGCCGTCCTGCACCTTAACCGTTCCTGACGGCCCGTCATAATCCAGTGTTGCCCCCAAAAAATCCAGCACTCCCCGCAGGGGGACCATGGTTACACCCCCGGGTGCTTCAGGTGCCACATCCAAAGTATGAACCTCCGCTGTACCCTCCCGGTAGACCATGACCTCTCTTTTGCCCAGGGTAAGAAGAACCTGGTTTGCCCGCACCGCGGTCTGTTCAGAGGAAGGTGGAGTTGTTTTCTGTTCCATGGCCTCAATGGTTTCTTTTGCTTGGCCGTTATAGTCCGGGTTCAAGAACACTTCCCAGTATTGGGGGCTGCTGACAAGGGGGTCGGAAGGATAGAGTCGCTCACGAATATGGTCAACAATATAATCTTTCCATGATGTTTCCTGCCAGGGTTAGCCGTTAATGGATACAATAGGCTCGATCGGGCCGCCTCCGCCCCGTCCAAAGGGATATTCCCAATAATCACCCAGGAAATCATCAATCGTAGACTGCAAAGCGGCTTGATATGCGTTTTGAATTGACTGTTCTAGTTGCTCTTCGGAAATATATTCATTAGGCTTTATACTAAGATATTTAAAGAATACATCCGTTTCCGGCTCCTTTTTTTCAAACATATCGAAAATTAGATAAGAACCGTTCTTATACCGGGAAACGATGACGAGATCCTTCCACTTCTGTCCGTTCAAGGTAACGGTTCGTTCCAGTTTGTCCGGTGAGAAAATATATTTTTCCGGTATTTTGACATAAGTCTGTGGAGGCAAACCATCCTTGAAATCAAAGAGGTTAATCTCAACCACATCCTTATAAGACGCTTCTTGATAATTGCCCAATCTGGTATCTTCGGCGGCCAGTACCCCGGAGGGGACAGCCAACAACGCAAGCAAGATCAACAAAGCTTTCCAAGACCTTTTCAGGCATAAAGCCACTCCACTCAGCATTTGACTACCTCCCCATATCAGTTAATTTACCATACTTTACCTAATATTATCTCAGATATTGTCTAAATTGGCAATAAATATAGGACTAGGGCAGCCCTTCCGGTATATCGGTGGTGATGGCCACCTGTACCGGGATGGCGGCAAAAAGTCCGGCAAAGAGCGGCTTCACCGGCACCCTGACCCGGGAATAAACCGACACTTCCGTGACAGGGTTGCCCAGGCCATCAGTATTGGGCAGATCCTCGGGATTGAACACCCGGAAATCCGCTACCTGCACCGGCCCTGCGGCCAGACTGCCCGGCAAAGGGTTAAGATTGCCGTCCAGACGCAGGTTTTGCGCCAGAAACTCCCGGAAGGTGTCTTGGGCGGCGATTTCTTCTATTGCCAGGAGGCGATCCGCCAGCTTTTCCCGGTCCAGATTCCGGTACACGGCCATGTTGCTGTAGTCCAAAGCTTGCTTGATTGCGTCCCTCCGGGCATACAAATACGCCGTATCAAAGGCCAGGGCCAGAAGCATCATGGCGATCATCACTGTAATTGCCCCTGTAACAGCTGACGCTCCGCCCTTTTGATCACGCCAAAACAGCATATTTACCCTCCTTACTTCTCAAAATTAAAGCTCACCGAGGACCCGGCAGCCTCCATCACCCGCGGCGTATTCACCGCATAAATGAGAAAATTGCTCAAGGCATAGGTGTCATAGGAGTAGGTGTAACGGATGACCAGGTCTATCGTTTCGCCATAGTCTACAACCGCGTTTGTCCCGGCAATATCAACCCGGTTATCATCAAAACCCATTTGCACCAACTCATCCCGCGCCTTCTGCTCAATGGCCGGGGTCAGTCCTCCTGCCACCTCCATTCTCAACATTGTCTCCCGGTGCACATGGGTAAGATTGGCGTACATGAAAGCCGTTTTAACGGGGGGCAGCAAATTCAGCACAACGAGCATAAGCAATAGCAGCACTATGGCAAAGGCAATTGCTTCACTGCCTCCCTGCCGGTCCTGTACAAAATTGAGCAAATTAAGGCACCCCCTTCCCAGAAACCCATAAAACCCCTGCCAGAATAGCTATGGCGTAGGGTACACGGGGATTTGTCATCTTGTCCTTAACCATATAGAAGAAAAAAAGCGGCAGGGCCGCCAAAAGGCTGGCGTAAAATACCGCCAGACCATACAACGGCCCTCCCGTCAGGGCTAAACCCAACAATAATTTCAAGTCCCCGCCGCCCAAGGCATTGAGACGGTAGCAAAGCTCACAGAGGATACATCCCAAGAACAGAGTAGCCGCCGTAAGCCCCAAGCCCAGGTCAACCAGGGAAAAAACAATCCCGGCCAGGATCAATGTCAGCGTGATCCAGTCCGGGATTTCCCTTGTTTTGGCGTCATGCCAAGCCGCCAGCGCCGCGGCGGCTATCATGGCCGTTTCCATAGTTTTTAAGGATTAACCTGGTTATTCAGGTTCGTGCTCAAAGAGGTAAAAACGTTGCCGATGGCCTCGCCGATATCCCTGAGGTAAGGGAACAGCGCCAAGGCGATAAAGGCGATAATGGCCACCGTCTCAATGGACGGGGTGCCTCTTTTGTCCTTCAGGAAACGTGCGGCGCGCGGGAAAACCGTTTTCAGGCAGGGTAAAGCATGGCGAACCAGGGAAAACATTCAATCAGCCTCCTTCATAATTCTTTTTGTAATCAAAATTGACCGAAACTACTGGTGAACTGAATGAGCAAGGGCATGGCAATCAAGATCATGATGTTGGCCACCACCATTACGCTGATCAGGTGCAAGAAATTAGCCCGGTTTTTCAGGCCTTTTTCAATCCCGGCCTGCTTGCGCGCTTTCAGTACTTCCGCCTGGTGGGCCAGCAGTGATTTCACCCGGCCGGTCGCCTCGCTTTGTTTTAAGGCCAGAACCAAATGATCCACCTCCTCCAAGCCGATTCTGGCTGCAAAGGCGTCCAGGCAACAGGGCAAATTCAAAGTAAGGGCGTAATGGGCGGCGAGCTGTATCACCTCCTTTCTTAAAGGGCCTGAGACCCGCTGAGGCAGGGCGGAAAGGGTTTCCCGCATGCCGTTGCCGCCGGCCAAGGAACGCCGCAAGAAATCCAGCATCTCCGGCAATACCCGGAGAATCTCCTCTTTTCTTCTCCTGGCGGCCAGGTACAAAAGCCCGTCCGGGAGCATAAAACCAACCACACCAAAGAATAAGAGAGAAGGACCGCTGCCGCCAAAGCACAGGCCCGCTGCAACGGCCAGGAGCAGCTTGGCCGTGTAGAAATGAGCCGGGCTTGCGCCGATCAACCCGGGATTCCCGGCCCGGGCCAGCCGGTCGGGAAGAGCAGGACCGCCATACCATCCCAGCAGCCGCCCGGCCACATGCAGGAGCAGGTTTCCTTGCTTGTTCCCCCTGGAGTTGATGCCAGCCAGCAGGCGGCGCATCCTTTGCTTTTCCAGGACAATCTCCCATCCCGTATATATGGCAACAAACAGCGCCGCAATTAACGGCACGCCCAGCCACTTGCCTGCTTCCATCAATCATCCCCCCTCTCCAGGACCATTAATTTAAGAAAATAGCCGGCTGCGAGAAAGATCACGGCCATCAAGGCAACTGCCGCCTTCCCCCTTGAGTCCGACACCAAAAAGCCCATCAGTTCCGGCTGACTGCGGGACAGGGTCGCCAGGACCGCGAGATATACGCCCAGCAGGACAAAAAAGACGGTCAGGGTGCTGCCCCCGTCGCTGCTCCCCCGGGTCGTGTTGATCTCCCGCCGGTAAACCTGGTGCACATGTTCCGTCACGCACTCCTGGAAATCACCGCCCCGTTCGGCAAAGAAGACCACATCGTCCCAGAACTGCCGCAAAACCGGATCGGGCAGGCGGCTTTTTACTGTTTCCGCGCAGGCAGGCAAAGGCAGCCCGCCTTTGCAGGCGGTGAGAAACCAGCGCACCTGGCTGCGCAGGGGGTCTTTCAAGCGGGGAAGGGCTTCCTCCAGGGCCACCAGCGGGTCGCCATACACGCCGCAGAGGTTCCCTACCGTCAGCAAAAAGGAGGCCGCCTGTCGCCTGAGTTTTTTCCGCCGGCGGTAATAGGCAACTTCTAAGACCTGGTAGGGCAAAGATACTCCCGCCCCAAACAGCAGCAACATCACCAGAGGATTTCGCAAAATAACAGCAGCCGATACAGCCATAATTATCCCTACCAGCAAGGAGACGAGTAGAAAAAAGCATACGCTGAACGGTTTCCCACCAGGCCTGAAGGACACGGCTGCCAGCATCTTTTGCAGCTTTTGTCCCCAAACCCGGGAATGCTCATTTCGTTCCATAGCTAGCATCACTTTTCGGTCTAAGCCCTTTACATGGAACCAATTGAGGGAATTACGTTTGAAAAACGAAAGTACAGTTATGAAGAAGATAAACCAGGCCGCTGCAGTCAGGACTAGTAAAGCAAAATCCCTGGTCATGGCATGGCCACCCCCCTTCGCCAGAAGAGTTTTTTGGCGCTGTCACTCAATGGATGCCAGACATAAACCAGGCTGCCGGAAGAGTCCCGTTCCGTTTCCAGGATAGGCTCCAAGAGGACTTCCTGCCGACGGTGGTCATAGCCGGCCACAAAGGCGATATCGGTGATCCGGTAGTTTTCCATGTAGATGATGAGGTCCAAGGCCTGGGCAATCAGGAGTTTCAGGTGCTCGTACTTAAGTGGCGCGGCGGCATACAGCATCATCACGGCAACCTGGTCCAAGGCATTGTAGAGATCATTGGCGTGAACCGTGACCATTCCCCCGTCGTGGCCGGTACCAAAGGCACGGATCAGGGCAAAGGCCTCTTTCCCCCGGAATTCCCCCAAAAGGATGCGCCGCATGGCCATGCGCAAGCCGTTGCGCACCAGGTCATCGAGCGTGATCTCCTCATCATCTTCCCCGGCCTTTTTCTTCGCTTCCAGGAATACCTGGTTGTGGTGGGTGATTCTCAGCTCCTCTTCTTCCTCCAGCACCACGATGCGCTCGTCATCGGGGATAAAATTGGAGGCCATAAAGCGCATCAACGTGGTCTTGCCGCTGCCGGTGGGACCGGCAATCAGGGTGTTTAACCTGGCTTTCACGGCTTGCCGGATAAAACCGCTTATTTCCGGGGTGAAAGTAGCTGTACGGTAAAAGTCGTCCTCTGTAAAGTCGGCCACCGTGTGCTTGCGGATACACAGGTAAGGAATTTTGGCTGCCGGCCCGATCCCGGCGTTGATGCGCAGGTGGTTTGGCACGTCCCGCGTGTCCACCAGGCACTCAGCCTGGGTAATACACCGGCCTGCTTTGGCCAAGATGGTACGGATATACTGCTCCAGGTGCTGGTTATCCCGGAAACGCACCTTCGGACAGAAAATATCCTCATTGTTCACCCGCTTGTACACGTTTTGCGGGCCGTTGACGAAAATATCGGTTACCGCAGGGTCGTCGATCAGATCCTGGAGGATTCCGTAACGGAGGATGTTATCGCAAACCGTCTTGATGGTTTCTTCCTTCCCGCCCCGGAGAAGGTATCCTTTTTCCGTCACGATCCAGGACACAAGGCGTTCCAGGTCCCCGGGCGCTTTTGCTCCCGTGCTGACGGCATAGACCACGTCGGCATAATCACGGAGGATCTCTTCAGTGACCATAAATATGACATCGTGATCATGCCGGTCTTGCGAGGACTGGGCCTCGGGAATCGCCCCGGCCGGTTTGTTCCGGCGGCGGTAGCTTTCCTCAGCCAAGCTCACTGCACCCATCGGATGTCGCCTCCTTTCCGGGCATGACTGGGACAGGCACCGACACCAGGCTAAGCAATACGTCTTCCCAGCCTGTTGCAGTCTGCAGCGCATCTCCCCGCCATTCCGCCCAATGCGGGCAATAGGGGATTTCCGCCTCTATTTTTCTGCCCAGCAAGGCCTCGATTTGACCGGCGGAAAGAGCGGGTTTCTCCCTGCCATGATTCAACACCAGCCGGAATTTGTTAATGTCAAAACAGAGGTCATGGACCAGTATGCTTAGGTAACGCCCGATGTGCCGCACCGGGCCGTCCCCCAGAATGACCGGTATTACAACCAGATCGGCCGCATCCAAGGCGGCCAAGGTAGCCTCCATGGCCAGGTTCCGATTGGTGTCCAGAACCACGACATCAAATTGTCCGGCCAAGCCGCTCACCATGCTTAGCAATTCGACCCTCCCCAGGTTTTCAGCCCGCACGATGTCGCCGGGACCGGAGAGGAGATGGACTCCTGTAGGTTTCAGACAAGAAAGCTTTGAAGCTGTTTTGGCCGGATCGAAGTCGCCCCGCAGTATATCGCTTGCAACCTGGTCCAGGCTATAACCCCCGTGGGGGAAGTCCGGGGTCAGCAGGTCAAAGTCCACGCAGACGACCCGTTTTTTTGCCCCCGCTAAGGTGGCGGAAACGGCAGCGGCCAGAACAGTTTTTCCCGTTGCCTTGGGCGACCAGAAGGCAATCACGCGGGGAATGGCACTGTGCTTTTCCCCGGAACCATCGCTTTTTTTCTTCTGCCTCCTTATAGCGGATAATTTGTTTATTATCATTGAATGCTGCCCCCTGTCACAATAAAGGTAGGTACGTCTTTGACCGGCTGGCTCTGCGGCAAGTACCGGGCTAAAGACAGTTCCCCCGTATTGGCGGCGGCGTTCAGCAGGTTGGCCTGGACTGCCGTCACCAGCACTTGAACCACACTCGGCACTGCCGCAGACCCCCTGGGTTTTCCCTTCTTTCCCGCTGATGGCCTGTCCGTTCTGGTTGAGGATTCCCACGATTGTGATGCCGGAAAGAAGCAATTTGCTCTCACCCCCTCCCCGGTTGGATCGATCAGCCGCAAATAGAAAAACATCCACCCGGTCGCCCGGCTGGATGCCTCCCGCTGATTGCAAGGTTGCAGGGATGGAAAAAACCCGGTTCCCGGGTTCGGGCAGTGTGACCGGATGGTCCTTGACCATGGGCGGAAGCAGGTATTCGCCCTTCCAGATTTTCTGGCCGGCCAGTTTTCCGCCGGGAATAGCCGAGAAGGCTTTTTCGGGCACCGCGGCGGCCGGGATGCTCCGCACTTCCAGGTTCTCGGGAGTAAGGGGCGCGTTGGCTTCGATGTCTCTGGTTGCCACAGCTACAGGAACATAGGCCACTTGCTTGTCCGACGTGCTCACCATCAATAGGCAGGTAATGGCCAGAGCAGCCACCAGGGAAACCGCCAGGCGTACGACACGTTTGTTAAACAATTACAGACACCTCCGTTTTTTTATTGGGGAAAATAAAAAATCCCCTCACTGTTCTCCAGTGAAGGGAATATGAAACAATATGTGATCCGCATTATATGGATAATGCGTAGTTCAGGCATGGAGCAACAAGACCAGGTACGCTGTTAGTTATAGGGTGTAACATACGTCCCACAACCCCGATAAAAAAGTGTTTCTGCTAAAGGTAAATGCCATATATCTGCTCACAATAATTGACCAAATGTAATCTTGAAACTGCTGTATTCCTTTCAGGCACCTGTGTTGCAGCCTGTCAAGGGCGAGCGTAGCGAGTTCATTTTACCCTTGACGGGCATCACCCAGCCAAAACCCTTTTGCCCAGGTTCAGGGCTAACCTGACCCCTGCCACCCGGCGAAGGGCGGGGGTTTGGGGGTAGCGCCCCCAAAACTAAACTGCGGACAGCGGTCATGAGCAGTAGGATTTTCCAGAAAAATCACGGCAATGCAATGTTAGTATTTGGCAATAATAAATCGTTACTTAATGCTCGAATGTATTGAAGTTACTAAGTTTTGAAGGTGGTCATATATCATAAGCAATTTATTCGGCCAAGCATATTGAGTCAATTGCGGTCATATAGCCTGAGCAGCGACAATAAAAGAGCCTGCATTACGTCTGATTACAGCTTTTACCTAATCTCAGTTAATCTCAGTCAAACGTTACCATATACAATCTATCTTATTTTAATAAACTTTCGACCCGTGCGAGCTAAACAAACCCCATCTTTAATAACGAATGCCTCTATCCAATGAGTCCCTTTATATAAAGTATGTTCCCAATGATATGGACTATAATTATTACCTTCTGCGAGAAAACCGCCACGCAAGTCACCTGCTTTAGTTGCTTCTTCCCCGGTGTTAACTATCTGCCATTGTATCTCATATGGAGCAGGCACATTTGTATTAACACGGAATCTTAACCAAACATTTGCTGGTACTGGACGTTCCGAAATTGTCCATAATTTTTTAAGTGTTTTTCGATTAAAATGAACAGAACCACTAATATCGGCTTTATAAAGAAGATTTTGAGGCCATATCGGCGGTTTACAATGATCAGTTTTGCCGAGAGGAGGAATTTGAGGCTGCTTAGTCAGCAAGAACGTAGAACCAGAAGATAAACCCATATCAAATGCGACTTTTTCCATTATACTTTTCCCTAGAATAGGACTTAATGATTTTGTCATTTCAGTGATATGTTGTTCTTTGACTGTAGCAAAGTCACTTCGAACTCTGTCCAACCACATTATAAATACTGTCCGTCTTTCAGGGTATTCGTTCCATTTATCTGCAAAATTCTCTTCCGCAACGGGATTAGTAACCCACCATTTATCACCTTTTCGTTCAATAAATTTTGGCATATCCTGAACAATACTCTCTAAAGCATCATAAATATCTGCTTGTCCACGGTATGCTTTAGCTGCAAGTGTCGTTATTATTATAGAAATTGGTTTGTTGTCAGGTTGATCTTGAAAATATATATCACGATGCCGTTTTAAAATTTGAACAGCTATCTGAAGTGGTGTTTTAACTTGCCATTCGGGCACGTCTTCAACTTTGGCATTAAAAGATTTTGCAAGAGCAGCTCTCTTTTCAAGAAAAATTACTTCCATTCGCTTATAGAACCATTCTGCATAAGCCTTGGGATTACTTTTCTGCCATAGTTTAAGCTCTGTGTCAGTAAGCAAAATACCTGTAGGTTCGTCTTCCAAGTTATGAATAGATGGGAGAATATCCATATGGAATTTAGGTAGTGAGTTTTGCGCAGGATAGTTTAGCGTCCAACACCTTCGTGATTGTTCCAGCATGCTGTTAAAATCAGGACGTAATTTAAGCCTGTTTCCTACAATTGTTTTTAAATTATCCTGCGTCGTTTGTTCTTTTGCCAGATTAAGAGTACAAACTAAGTCAATATCATATTCATCTTCACCATTGATTGGACGAACTACTGTACCAAGTCGGAAAGAACCCTGTGGATAAATTTCCGGGGAATACTTTTTCAGTTCAGATGAATCATCTCCCAACCATGCCCCTACATCTTCATATTTTATTGTAGCATCTTCGTATACATAATCTGGAATATCTAGGGCAGAAGATACTCTGGTTAGAATATCACTTATCGGATTACCATTTGCTAACATACGCTTTCCTCCTTACCTACGGAATAAAGCGGAGTATACTGAATTGCTTTATGTTCTTTAAATATTTTTTCAAATATAGGTATAAATTGTCGGCTTGCATGAGAAGCTTTCCCAATTAAGTCATCAGCCTTATTAGCACCATCTAGTGTAAATTCTCCTGCTGCCACTTTTGGATTAATCCTATGGACTTTCTCTTTCCCAAGTAGTAATCCTGCCTGGTTGTTTGCTGCTATACTTTGTCCTCTCATAATTACATCAATTACATCATTACCCCTTACCCAGGCGAATTTACCACCTTTATTTAGGCGTTCATGACGTGCTATTACCTCATCTGATGTTCCGATACTAAGTACAGACAATGCATCTAAATGTACACCTAACAACTTGTATGCTTCAATTATCCCAACCATTGTCGGATTGTTTGCCCATACTCCCCCGTCTATCAAGCGTATATTGTCAACTTCACGTGTACAAGGGAAAAAAGTTGGTGCTGCTGTGGTTGCGAGTGCAACTTTCCATGCAGGTACTTTATAGTCTCGTCTGAGTTTTTCATGATGTGGGGTCTTAAATAGATAAACATCATCATCCCCGATATTATAGGACGGTATGACCAGACGAACTTTACTATCTCCTAATGTTTTATCACCAAAACACTTCTGTAATGCTTCTTTAAGTGGCTGATTAGAATACTTATAGCGAAACCATTGTATGAGTCCTTTATAAAAAGGTATTGGTGGGAATATTTGCTGACCATAATCCAAATAGAAATTTACAATTTCTCGTGGTCTCATACCTAATCCCAATCCCAATGCAATAATACCACCTGTAGATGTACCAGTTATTAAATCAAAATGTTCAATAATGTTAACACCGGTATCTTCTTCTATCGCAGCAAGTATTGCAGCTGAAAAAAGGCCTTTAATACCTCCGCCATCAAGAGAAAGGATGTGAAACTTTTTAGATAAAGGGCCCTGCTGCATGTTATTATCCTCCATATAATATTTAAAATGATATAACCTCTATTCCTATGAGTCGGTTTAACGCATTGATGGTATATACTACTTAAGCCTAAATAATTACTATTTAGAGAACATATGTTGCCTCATTCAAACTTCCCATTATAAACATTAGCTCACGTTGCCATTTGTGATATTATTCTGACAAGCCCTGTCTGTATATCAAATATACTTTTATACTTTGTTAAAGTCTTGTACACACATAATTACCTGCTAAAAATATTCTCCACAAGCCATAATTTTCCTCCTAATGATAAATACTTACATTTTTCATCTTTGTATAATCAATTTAGCCTTTAGTAAAAAGGCCCGACAATATATGCCGGACCTTAAGTATTTTGTAATTCTATTTTCTTCAGCCTTCACTCTTGGCTTCCTTCTTTTTCTCAAAGTAAAGGATTAGCGCCTTTTCGATAATCTCTTCAATCTCAGCCTGCTTCTGTCCGGAGGAGAAGAATTTTGCCACAAGCTTGGCCTTAAGCTTGAAGGCAACAGGCTTATCCGACTTCTTCTTTTTATCAAGCTCGCCGGCCAATACTGAATATACTATGTCTTTATCAAGCTTTCCGGCTTCTGAATATGAACGCAGAATTTCGGCTTTGCTCATATCAACCTTAAAACCATTTTCAGCCATAATGGCTTCAACATCCCTCTGCTCATTTTCCCGCAAATAAGAAAGCGCTACTGCCGGAATAAAGGCAATTTCTTCTTTATCCACTCTTGCAAGGAGTTCAGGAATAAGCTCATTTAGCCGTAAATACCGGGCAACAGTTGGCCTTGAGAGACTGTATTTTATGCCTGTTTTTCCTAGGCTTGTTAACCTCGTCTCAACTTGAGACGAAGTTCTATTTCCCCTTATTTCATGCGGGTTCAGGAGCTTTTCCAGCTCATTTATCAGGTCTGTTCGAGCCCCTTGTTTTTTTAGCGTCTTATGATGCATTGCCAAGGCAATGGCCCTTTCTGAATGGCACAGATCAGCGAATGAACGTTGCATCAGGTTGGTTTCGGTTACAATCAAGGCCGCCTCTTCATCGGTAAGCTTGTCTTTTATTACCGCCGGTATCGTTTGTAATCCGGCGGTTTTGGCTGCGTTGACCCGGTTATGCCCTGACAAGATTTCATATTTTTCCTCGCCTTTGGGCCGGACAATAATCGGCACAATCACGCCAAGCTCCTTGACGCTCCGTACTATGTCGTCGAACCGCTCTCCCGAATACAACTTGAACGGATGATTTTCATAAGGCTGGAGTGTGGATAGGGGGAGCTCCTTTACCCCCTCGGCTTCTTTCGTCTCATCGCCGAAAATATCTTTGAAGGATTGAATTCTTCCCTTTTCTCTAATTTCCATAGCTCAGATACTCCCTTCCAAAGTTTTTGTACGCTTGGGCCACCTTGCTTTTGCCGTCGTATTCCAGAATGCTTTGTGAATTGTAGCTGGCTTCTCCGACCTTGACGGATACCGGTATTTTGCTGTCGAAGATCCTTAAGCCCCCCTTGTAAGCGTCGTTCAACAGGTTCATTATTTCTTTGGCCAGCTTTGTCCTGCCGGCAAACATGGTAATCAGGATACCGTCAATTTTGATGCCGGGATTGATGCGTTTCTTGACCCTGGCAATTGTTTTGAGCAGAAGCTCCAGGCCTTTGGCTGAAAGGTACTGCGCTGTGGCGGGGATAAGAACGCTTTCGCAGGCCGCAAGGGCGTTGATGGTCAGCATGCCGAGCGCAGGCATGCAGTCAATAATGATGTAATCGTACCGGTCCCGCAGCTTCTCTAATACGGAAAGCAAGATCATTTCCCGGCTCATTACATTGACCAGGCTCATTTCAACTGCCGAAAGCTCTATACTGCTGGGAAGAAGGTCAAGATTGCTGAAAGAAAGCAGGTATTCACCCCTGTCCGGCAGTTCCTTATCTTCCACCGCCGCCATCATTAAGTGGTAGATGGTGGTTTTCAGCTCATCGGGACGGTCAATGCCAAAACACATTGTCAGGTTGGCCTGGGGATCGAAGTCGGTTAAGAGCACCTTTTTCCCAAGCTCCGACAAAACATAAGCCAGGTTTAAGGCTGTTGTGGTTTTTCCCACGCCGCCCTTCTGGTTGGCGATTGCCACAATTTTGCACTTGTTGCTCATTTTTATCTCCTTCCGTTTTGCTAATTTTTCATTCACATCAGATTCCGGTGAAAAACAAAAAGACTACGCGGTGCAAAGAAACCGCATAGTCCCAATAGTGAAGCCTTATTTAATTCTTATACTAAACCTAAACTCAAGATGACAAACGCAAGTTTCTTTGATGTTCACACTTAGCAGCCTGTCATCGTCAATTCGGTTTGGCCAACATGCCATTTTATTAAAATGAAAACTGAGACCGCAATCGACCTCAGATGTTTTTGATATGGTGGAGCATAGCGGACTTGAACCGCTGACCTCTTGACTGCCAGTCAAGCGTTCTCCCAGCTGAACTAATGCCCCAGTTATTCCCTTTTCTGGTATTAATTTCCTGTTGCGCTTTTCCGGGGTGCGTAACTGTATCATCCACGCTCCCAACTGCGCTAATGCCCCGGTATTCGTATAAATATGGTCACAGTTAAGATTATATGTATTAAAGGCGTTCTTGTCAACGCGAATAATCTGGCATAAACTGGGTTGGGCCGCTCATTCCTCGAAAGGAACCTGCGGAGCGTCGGCCCAGAGCCTCTCCAGGCTGTAAAAGTTTCTTTCCTCATCCTGGAAGATATGGACGATCACCACACCGAAATCCATTAAAATCCACCTGCCTTCGGGGTAACCTTCCCTTCTGGCCAAGGGCAGGCCGGCTTTGTTCATTTCCTCTTCCACGTGATCCGCAATGGCCTGGGTTTGCACGCGTGAATTCCCGCTGGCAAGGACAAAGTAATCGGTTAAAAGCGACAATTCCTCCAGCTTTAAAATGCTGATCTCTCTTCCTTTTTTTTCGGCTATGGCCCGTGCAGCCAGTACAGCCAGTTCTCTGCTTTTCATATCATTCCCCCAGGTTTAGTTTGCTGGCAAGCAGCCAGTTTCTCGCCTCAATGGTCAGCGGGTGGATCAGGAACTCTCTTTCCAAGACATACCTGATCGTGGAATCAAAGGCGCAAAGCATTCCCCTCGCCAGGTCGCTTGCACAGACACTTCTCAATTTATCGACACCTTGGTATTTGCGCCCGGGCTCCACCAGGTCCGCCAGGTAAATGATTATATCCAGCATGCTCATGTTAACCCTTCCCGTGGTGTGATAGTGGATGGCCAGCAAAACCTCCTCGTCATCCACCCGCAAATCGTTTCGGCAAAGCCATGCGCCGACAGGCCCGTGCAGCAGATCCGGCTGCATTTCTTCGGCCTGGCAGGTTAAGAGATGGTTCTGCCGGGCCACGGCAAGCAGTTCCTGGGGAGGCAGGTCCTTGGCATAATCGTGAAGAAGAGCCGCAAGATAAACCTTGTCTTTATCGACTTTTTTTCCGTCCGCCATTTTCAGCGCGGTTTTCACGACCCGCAGGGAGTGGGCCGCGCGCGATGGGCTGAGCCTCTCCTTAATAATATTGACATAATTATTAAAATTCATCAGCTGAACCTCTCCATATAAAAACCCCCTTGAGGAGAGGGGGCAAATCAACCGGGGTTTATCACTGTTCCCGCGATTTTGCTTCATTGACTGACAGTATGCGCCCGTTAAATTCTTTTCCGTCAACGGAGGCGATCATGTTTTCCACGTCTTCGTCAGCAACTTCTACAAAACCAAAGCCCCGGGAACGATTGGTTTCCTTATCCTTGATAATACGGGTGCTGATAACCTGCCCGTATGAACTGAAAAGATCCGCCAACTCCTGCGGGCTTGTTGCCCAGGGCAAATTGCCCACATATAAGGTTTTCGACAACTGGTTCACCTCGCTCACCTCTGAATCATAAATCTTTTTTTATTATGCGTTATTGCTTCATTATTATACTCAGAGGCGAGCAATGCCTCAGCAGTGGTATAACCCGTTTTTCCTGATAAAGTTTTCTACGGCTTCGGGCAACAGGTATTTAATGGTGCGATCATTCCTCACCCTGTGGCGAATGTCCGTGGAGGATATGGCCATAGCAGGTACTTCCAGGGGAATGATTTTTTTAAGCAGCGCAGCCGGCAAGTTTTGGGCCAGTTTTTCGTGCAATTCGTTTAAATCAAACCCAGGCCTGGTTGCAGCGATAAAAGCGGTCTCTTTCAGGAGTTCACTTACGTTTTTCCAGGTTATTATCTCCAGAATGGCATCGGCGCCGGTGATAAAAAACAGTTCGCCGCCGGCCTTCATCTTGCTTTTAATATACATAACCGTATCGATGGCATATGATTCGCCCGGTCTGTCGATTTCCGTGCGGGAAACCTCGAAATACGGGTTGGCTGCGGTAGCCAGGACCGTCATCAGGTAGCGGTGTTCCTTGCTGCTGATGGCGACCCCTTTTTTGTGAGGCGGCTGGCCGGAAGGGACAAAGATGACCTTGTCCAGGTTAAATTCGGAACGAGCCGCTTCCGCCGTTACAAGGTGACCCTGGTGGATCGGGTCGAAAGTACCGCCCATGATTCCGACCCTGCTTGCTCTCTGCAGGTGTAAATCCTCATGATATTCCATAACCTGCTCCCCTGACGGTTTTATCTTAGTATAACATTTGCCAACATTCACGAACAAGAAAAATTTCCAATAGCAATAACGAAGGCAAAGCATAACATAGATACGGGAGAAAAGAGGTGGAAGAGCATGTTGAAGCACCTTACAAGAAGATTTTTATGGAAAATAAGGTCTTTGCTTTACTGGCAACACCCTCACGCGCGTTTGTATTACAAATTGAAAAACGCAATCAGGAGGCTGCGTTAAGCAAAAGGAGGAGCCGGTTCGGCTCCTGTTTTATTTCCTTACTTGCCCGTTTCCGTAAACAACATATTTTATGGTAGTCAGTTCCTTTAAGCCCATGGGACCCCGGGCGTGCAGTTTCTGCGTGCTGATGCCTATTTCCGCCCCGAACCCGAACTGGAAACCGTCGGTAAACCGTGTCGAGGCATTAACATAGACGGCGGCGGCATCTACCCCCTGCAGGAAAGCCCGCGCGTTGGCATAACTTTCGGTAACAATGGCTTCCGAGTGCTTCGTGCCGTAACGGCGGATATGAGCCATCGCCTCCTCCAGGCCGGCGACCACTCTGACCGACAGGATCAAATCGAGAAATTCAGCCGCATAATCCTCTTCGGTAGCCGGTTTTGCTCCTGGAATCAGTTCCAGTGTTTTTGGACAGCCCCGGATTTCTACTCCCATTTCCACCAACCGTTTCCCGGCCCGTGGCAGAAATTCCCCGGCAACTTTTTCATGAACCAGAAGCGACTCGGCCGCGTTGCAGACCGCCGGGCGCTGGGTCTTGGCATTGATAATGATTTTCTCCGCCATTTCCAAATCAGCCCAGCTGTCCACGTAAACATGGCAGTTGCCAATCCCCGTTTCAATTACGGGAACAGACGCGTTCTCGAGTACCGACCGGATCAGGCCGGCACCTCCCCTGGGGATCAGAACATCCAGGTACTGGTTTAACCTCATCATCTCAACGGCCACCTCGCGGCGGGGGTCTTCAACCAGCTGGATGCAGCCGCGGGGCGCCCCCGCCGACTCCGCGGCCGCCGCAATAACCCCTGTTATTGTGCGGTTTGACTGCAGGGCGTCTGAACTGCCGCGCAGGATGACGGCATTCCCCGTTTTAAGGCAGAGTCCCGCCGCGTCAACCGTCACGTTGGGACGTGCCTCGTAAATGATGCCGACGACACCCAAAGGAACCCTCATTTTCCCTATTTCGATATCCTGCGCACCTTTCCACATGCTTTCGATCTCTCCAACGGGATCGGGCAGCGATACCAGCGCCCGCAGCCCGTTGGCCATTTCCTTAATCCTGGCCGGCGTCAAAAGGAGCCGGTCCAGCAAGGCCTTGCTCATGCCGCGCTCCCGTCCCGCTGTCATGTCTTTTTCGTTGGCTTCAAGGATCAGTCCTTCTTTTTCTTCCAGGTCCGCGGCCATAGCCGAGAGAGCCCTGTTTTTTTGTTCCGCGGAAAGGCCGGCCAATACATAGCTTGCCTCTTTGGCCAGTTCCCCTTTAACCCGTAATTCTTCGCAAACCATCGTCTACCTCCTCCAGGCTTTTAACTTACAGCAGGCTGCGTCAGGCTGAGATTATCGCGGTGAATCACCTCGTCCTCGTCCTTGTAGCCCAAAACAGCCGCTATCTCCTTGCTCTGCCGCCCTTTTATCTTTTCCAGCTCGTTTGAGCCGTAATTGACTATCCCGCGGCCTATTTCTCCCGAGCTACCCATAATGCAAACCACGTGCCCGCGCTGGAACTGCCCCTCGATCCTGGTAATGCCGCTCGGCAGCAAGCTTTTTCCTTTTTCCAGAATCGCCTTTTGCGCGCCTTCGTCCAACCAGATGGTCCCTTTCGTTTTGGAAGCATGGGCAATCCAGCTCTTGCGCGAACTGTTCCGGTGATCGCCCGGCAAAAAAAGCGTTCCGGGGTTATTTCCTGACACAATCTCCCGCAGGACGTTGTGTCTGGCGCCGTTAGCCACGATCATGGGTATGCCGTAGCCTGTGGCTATTTTGGCGGCGTTGATCTTGGTAGCCATGCCTCCGCAAGCTATTTTCGTCCCGGAAGGACCAGCCAGCATCTCGATCTCCGGAGTTATTTTTTTCACCAGGGGAATCAAACAGGCGGAAGCGTCTTTATGAGGGTCCGCCGTGTAAAGCCCGTCGATGTCCGATAAAAGCACCAGCAGATCTGCATCCGCCAGGCCGGCCACCAGCGCGGAAAGCGTATCGTTTTCGCCGAATTTTATTTCTTCGACAACCACCGTGTCGTTTTCATTGATAATCGGGATGGCTCCTAGCCTGAACAAGGCCAGAAGAGTATTCCTGGCGTTCAAATACCTTTCCCGGTGGGTGACATCATCTCTCGTTAACAAGACCTGGGCCACCACTTCACCGTATTCGCCGAAAAGCTTTTCATACATGTGCATTAGAATACCCTGCCCGATGGCAGCCAGAGCCTGCTTTTCCGGCATGGACTTGGGTTTTTCCACAAGTCCCATTTTCCCCATACCGGCTCCGATAGCCCCTGAAGTAACAAGTACTATTTCCAGACCCCGGTGCCTGAGGTCCGCTATCTCACGGACAAGACGTTCCAGTTGAAATAAATTAAGCTTACCAGTAGAATAAGTCAGGGTACTCGTTCCAACCTTGACTACCAACCGGTGAGCTTTTGTTAGTAATTCACTGTCTTTAACAACCATCATCCATCACCTGCTATCAGGTAAAAATCAGCTGGGAAGCTCAAGAGAAGGTTTTTCCATGGACCTGCGGTAAAACAAAATGTTGCGGCCGATGATTTGGACAGTCTCCGCCCGTACAGCTTCCGCCAGCCGGGGGGCAACCTCGCGCGGGTCAACAGGGGCATTGGCGATCACGCGAACCTTGACCAGTTCCCTGGCTTCCAGGGCTTCATCCAGATGACGAACGACAGCCTCACCCCAGCCGGCCTTGCCGATTTGGATAATCGGGTCAAGACCCGTGCCCATCGCCCTCAAGAATCTCCTCTGTTTACCAGTAAGCATCTTTATTTGCCGGCATTTTTCTTATTGAAAAACAGCCGCTTTAAAAATGCCGGGTACACCTCCTTTGTGTATTGTAAGGTTATTATAACAGTATTTCCCTCTATCCGCCAGAGCAACGAGCATTTACGACTTATACCGCAGATAAAAACTATGGAAAAGCCGCCCTTTTTTATGTATCATATAATCATTACAAGGAGTAACGAAACATGAATCTGCATTTCCTCACCGCTGGATCGTGCTGCCTTGACGGCGCAATAAATCTGGGGGTTTTGGTAAAAAATAAAAAGGCGCTGCTGGTTGACTCCGGGCTGGATGAAGCGGCAGCCAAAAAGGCCCTCAGGATTCTAAAAGATAACGGCCTGAACCTGACCGGCCTTATCCTGACTCATGCTCATGCCGACCACACCGGCGGGGCCGCGTATTTAAGAAAAACCACACAAATCCCGGTCATCGCCTCACCCCGGGAAAAACCTTTAATCGAGTGGCCGGACCTCGAGCCGTTCTATCTTTTTGGCGGGGCTAAACCTCTTAAATCCATGGAAAACAAATTTTTGCAGGCGTCTCCTTGCCCTGTCGATATTTGCCTTCAGGAAGGCAAACAGGAGTTGTTTTCCTTTTCCCTTGAAGTCATACCCCTCCCCGGTCATACTCCCGGCCAGGTTGGGATAATTCACGAAGGAACCTTCTTCCTGGCGGACGCCGTTTTCAGCCCGGAAATCCTCGCCAAGCACGGCCTGCCTTATCACGCGGACATCGGCAGCGCACTGCAAACAATCGAAAGAAAAGGACTTTCCATCACCAATCCCGGCCAGTATTTCTTGTTGAAGGCAAGTCTTCACGCCTTTTTAAGCTGCCTGGCAAATGCCGGAGATATTGGTTTCGTTATTAAAGATAATGATATATTCTGGTGCAGATGCTAAAAAATTTCCTGTTTCGTTAAAAAAATTTTTATCCTTTCCGCTGATAATATGCTATAATCTTCCAGTGTAATTATTGAAACTTTTCTATCCGTACCATTTTTCAACCATGACCGGAGGGGGGTCGTCGGTGGACGCAAAAGAAATCATGTTGATGCCCATGGATGTAATCATGATCCCGGCACAAATACTCTTTTCCTTGATTGCCGTTTATTTCTTTATCCTCGGCATATCCGGTCTTTTCCAGTTCCGGTTGCCGGCGCAGCACCAGCCTCAAAAGGTGTTTGCCGTTATTGTCCCGGCCCACAACGAGGAAATCGTCGTCGGCCCACTGGTAGAGAACCTGCTGGCCCTCGATTACCCCCAAGAGCTTTATGACGTTTTAGTAATTGCCGACAACTGCGAGGATAGAACAGCTGAGGTGGCCCGGCAGAAAGGCGCCATCGTTTACGAGCGCTTTGACAGGAATAACAAAGGAAAGGGCTACGCCCTGGAATGGCTCTTCAACAAGCTTTACAATATGCCCAAAAAATACGATGCCGTGGTGATTTTTGACGCCGACAACCTAGTGGATACGCAATTCTTAAGGCACATGAACAACCGCCTCTGCGACGGGGCCAAGCTGGTCCAGGGTTATATCGACGCCAAAAACCCAACCGATACTTGGGTTACGGCCTCTTTCGCCATGGCTTTCTGGGTCGCCAACCGCATGCTGCAGCTGGCCAGGTACAACCTGGGATTATCCAATTACCTGGGCGGCACGGGAATGGCCATTTCCCTGGATGTCCTAAGAGAAATTGGGTGGGGAGCCACTTCACTCACGGAAGACCTGGAATTCAGCTTAAAAGCGCTGCTGCTTGGCTATAAAACGACCTGGGCCCACGAAGCAGTCGTCTACGACGAAAAACCCCTCACTTTCAAACAGGCCTGGAACCAGCGAAAAAGATGGGCCCTGGGACACGTGGAACTTTTCCGCACATACAGCCTTGAATTTTTTAAACAGGCCTGGCTTAAAAAAGACCTTGTCCTGTTCGACGGAGCAATCGTAACTTTCCAGCCACTGCTGGTTGTAATCATGGGATTTTTCTCCATCGTCGGGATTATTGACACTTTTGTCTATGATGTTTACACGTCGATCTTCAAGTACATCTGGCCCCCGCTTCTGTGGGAGCTGGTAAGCACCCTGCAGGTGCTCTATCCCTTCCTGGTCATCTGGATGGATGGGCTTCCCAGGCGCGTCATCAAATGGACGTTCCTGCATTATCTTCTTTTTGTTTACAGCTGGATTCCCATCGTCTTTATCAGTTTCTTCGCCAAAACGCGCGCTTCCTGGTCGCATACCGTCCATACCCGCAATATCAGCTACGCGGACATACTAAGGGAGAGATGATAACCCGCTGAAAGCAAAACGAACATCAAAAAACCGGGGGGTAATCCCGCCGGTTTTTCAATTCATTCCGGGCTGGCGCACTCGCCGCAGCGGCCGGTGAGGACCTCGAGGGCATGGTCGAGTGCCGGCAGGAAAACGGCAAGATTCTCCCGCACAGCCTTCGGGCTTCCCGGGAGATTGATGATCAGGGTGCGGCCGCGGATACCGGCCACCGCCCTGGACAGCATGGCTTTCGGCGTAATTTTCAGGCTTTCTAAACGCATGGCCTCGGGGATGCCCGGAACCTCTTTCTCGATAACCTGGCGGGTGGCCTCCGGCGTAACGTCGCGGGGACTTACGCCCGTCCCGCCCGTTGTAAAGACAACTTCCGCCCTGTTTTGGTCCGCCAGTGATCTCAGCATTTTTGCCAAGGGTTCCTTTTCGTCCGGTATAATATGGTATTCCGCTACGTCTCCCCAGGGAAGCAGCATTTCGGCCAGCAGCGGACCGCTCCTGTCTTCCCTGAGACCGGCAGCTCCCCTGTCGCTTACGGTAATTACGGCAAAACGGCAGGCTGGATAGATGTCGATAGGATCGCCGGTGCTGACCTTCCCTCCCCTCAAAACCTCGGTAAAGATGCCTTCGCGCGGCATCACGCAGTCGCCTGCCTGCTGGTAGATAGCGCAGCGGCTATGGCACTCCTTGCCGATCTGGGTGACGCGAAGATAGACCTCCTTGCCGGCCTTCAGCCGGGTGCCCACGGGCAGGGAAACAAGATCAAGCCCTTCGGTGGTCAGGTTCTCGGCAAAGTCCCCCGGGTATACATCAAATCCCTTATCCTGCATTTTTTTAATGCTTTCCAGGGCCAGCAGGCTTACCTGGCGGTGGGCGAAACCGACATGGGCGTCCCCTTCCAAACCCTGGTCTTTGATAAACAAAGCGCTGCCTACGTTTTTCTTGCGTTCACCTTTGTTTGCGCTGGTACAGACAGCCACTATTTTCCCCATTTATCATCACTCCATTCTTGTTCTACTCACTTGATATTTGTATTTCGCCAGGTACGTATCACCCTACATCCATGACTTTTACTCCGCCCGCACATAGTGCCCGGAACGTCCGCCTTTTTTTTCCAGCAGCCTGATGTTTCCTATCACCATTTGCTTGTCCACGGCCTTGCACATGTCGTAGATGGTCAGCAGCGCGGCGCTAACCCCTGTCAGGGCCTCCATCTCGACACCGGTCTGCCCGTTGGTCTTAACTTTCACGGTAACTTCGATTTTCACGTTTTCGTCGTCCAGGTTGAATTCCACGGCAACACCGCCGATCAGCAGGGGGTGGCACATGGGAATAAGGCGGCTGGTTTCCTTTACGCCCGTCACCGCGGCCACCTGGGCAACGGCAAGCACGTCTCCTTTGGACAGCTGGCCGTCTTTTACCAGCCGCAGCGTCTCTTTTTCCATGAGGATCTCTCCCCGGGCGACTGCTTCGCGGGCGGTAGTTTCCTTTCCCGTCACGTCCACCATGCGCGCCCGGCCGCAGTCGTCAAAGTGAGAAAAACGTCTCTGTTCCGAACCAGTCAACTTGCTCACCTCTTTAAAAATCATCAACAGGCCGCCTCAACCGCCAATCATCGACATGCCCCTTTGTGGGGTTTCTTTGCTTTTTTGACCGCAGCCGCGCGCGCTCATGCCGTGCTTTTCTTTTTTACGCTCCAGGGCGTCCCCAAAAAGCTTTTTCAAAGCGGCTTTGTCGCCCAAAACGGGACGGACATAGAATTCTTCCTCCCAGTACAGGCACGGCTTGAGATAACCGTCCGCCGTCAGCCGCAGCCGGTTGCACCTGGAACAAAAATGCCCGCTGATCGGGTGGATAAGCCCTACCAACCCGAGTGCACCCGGTATGCGGTACATTTCGGCCGGCCCGCAGCAATCGCTGCTGTCCGCTGGTTCCAGGGGATATCCCAGGTCCGCGGCCCTATTCAGCACGGCCTGGAGCGGCAAATATTTTTCCGTCCAGCCGCCATCATGATAATCGATCGGCATGTATTCGATGAACCGAATGCTGATGGGATATTCAATGGCCAGGCGGAAGAAAGAGTCAATCTCCAGGTCATTAACCCCCTTCATCAGCACGACGTTAACTTTTACCGGATCCAGCCCGCAGTCGAGAGCGGCTTTTATCCCGGCCAGGACATCTGGCAGGTTTCCGCAGCGGGTAATGCGGCGGTATGTCCCGGTTACCAGGGAATCGAGGCTGATATTGACCCTTTTAAGGCCGGCCTCTTTTAAGGCGCGGGCCATGCCCGCCAGGAGCACCCCGTTGGTGGTCATGGACAGGTCGGTAATCCCCGGAACGGCCGCAATGCCTTTTACCAGTGTTTCGATCCCTTTCCGCACAAGCGGCTCACCGCCGGTAAGCCTAATCCTGGTAACTCCCAGTTCCGCCGCAGCTTCCACTACCCTGACGATCTCTTCGTAGCGCAGGATTTGCCTGTGTTCGATAAGCCGGACTCCTTCCGCCGGCATGCAGTAAACGCAGCGCAGGTTGCACCGGTCCGTAACGGAAATTCTCAAGTAGTCGTGTTTTCTTCCGAACCTGTCCGTAAGACGTTCTTTCATCTTCTTCCCTCACAGTTCTCCCGAAATGAATTTCCTGGTTTTGGCCGAACGGGGATTTCCAAACACCTGCTCTGTCGGACCGTGTTCTTCCAGGACCCCGTCCCGGATAAACAGCGTTTCGTCGGCAATTCTTTTGGCCTGGAACATGTCGTGGGTAACGATAATTACCGTCATACCCTCCTCCCGGCAGGTCCAGCGAAGCGAGTTCTCCAGGAGGAGAGTGTGAAAAGGGTCCAGGCTTGCCGCCGGCTCATCCAGGACCAGGAGCCTCGGCCTGGGCGCCACCGTCCTCGCCAGGGCCACACGCGCCGTTTCTCCCCCCGAAAGGCTGCCGACCGGCTGCTTGGCCAGTTCCGCCAGCCTGAAGTTTTCCAGCAGGTAAGCCAGGCGCTTTTCCTGCTCCCGCCTGGGCCAGCGCCGTATCTTCAACCCGTACAAGATATTATCGCTTACCGTGCTTTGAAAAAGGTAATGCTTCTGCCACACGCACGCTATCTGGGGATTGGGTTCTTCCAAGAGCCTGCCTTCCCAAAAAACATGGCCTTCTTCCGGTTTTTCCATCCCCGCCATGATGCGCAGCAGAGTGCTTTTTCCTGCACCGTTGGGCCCAATGATACCGTATATTATGCCTTCATCAAAACGGAAGCTGATCCCTTTTAACACCCGTCGCTCTCCGTAGCTGTGGGAAACGTTGTCTATTTCCAGCGCCATTTTCATGACCTCCGGTACTGCCAGGCGTAGAGCAGGCTGTTTATCAAAAAAGATAGGGCCAACAGCACGATACCCAGGGCAAGGGCCAGGGAAAAATTCCCCTTGCGTGTTTCCAGAACGATAGCCGTCGTAAGTACGCGCGTGTAACCTTCAATGTCTCCTCCCACCAGCATCACCGCTCCAACCTCGGCAATAACGCGCCCGAAGGCCGTTGCCACAGCGGTAATCAGCGGTATTTTCAGCTCCCTGACCAGGGTGAAAAGGGCTTGCCTCATGCTGGCTCCCAGTCCCCTGGCCGTGAGAAGGATAAGTGCGGCGCGCTCTTCCACGGCATGAACCGTCAGGCCTGTTGCTATCGGCACGGCCAGGATGAACTGGGCCAAGATCATGGCCTGCGGAGTAAACAGGATATAGATGACAGGGGCGACCGGCCCGCTCCGGGAAAGAAGCAAAAAGACGAGCAGCCCCACCAAAACAGGCGGCAGTCCCATGCACACATAAACCAGTTTCAACACGGTGTTTCTGCCTTTAAAATCCCCAAGCCCCAGCATAATTCCGGCGGGGATCCCCACCAGTCCAGCCAGGCAAACGGCTGTAAGCGAAACACAGAGGGAACGGGCGATAACTCCGTACAGTTCGGTGTCTCCGGACAGTACAAGCCCCACCGCGGACCAGAATGATTCGAGCAGGACCATCTTAATCTCTCGCTTTCAACCTTTTTTTGTGGTCAGCGGACGGCGGGCGGCGGATATAACACCTTCCCCGCGTCTCTCATGCTGTATCCGCCCAGGGCTTCCACCTCTTTTTTGAAAGCAGGCTCAGCCACTACCTCAAGTAGCGCTTTCCCGCGTTCTGATTCGTAAAATTCCCGGGACATAAGAAGGTCGTATCTTTCTTCTCCCACCGGAATAAAATCAAGGTCATACGCCCTGGCCGCGGAAAGTATGCCCAGGCCTACCCGTGCGGTGCCAGCCGCTACGGCTGCTGCCACGTTCAGATGAGAGTATTCCTCGCGGTTGTAACCGTAAACATCCGAAGGGTTGAGTCCATCCCGCCGTAGCAAGTAATCAAAAAGCAGGCGTGTACCGGCCCCTTTTTGCCTGTTGATAAACGGCGCTTTTTTTTCGACAATATCCCTGACATCCTTTATACCCAATGGATTCCCCTTTTCCACGATCCAGCCCTGCAGGCGGTATACAAGGTTGACAAGCACCACCTCTTCACCGGCCAGGTATTTCCTGACATAAGGAAGATTATACTCGCCCGTCTCGCTGTCAAAAAGGTGAATCCCGGCAAAATGGGCTTCTCCCTTTTTGATGGCCATGATCCCGCCCATGCTTCCCACATGCGAAGAGGAAAGACGAAGCGCCGGGTTAATCCTCTTTACTGCCGTCGCCAAAAGGTCCAGGGCCAGGTCATGGCTTCCCACGGCCACAAGGGTGTTTTTTAATTCGCGTTCAGGACGGTACAACTCTATTTCAACCTCCTGGCCCTCTTCGTATCCCAGGGAATCGCCGGGGATCACGAGGAGCCCGTCGGCCCTTACCATGGACATGGTAACGCCGGCCCCCCTGCCGAGCGGGTTGGCAACATACCTGCCCTTCACATACCCTACCGTCATGCGGACAAATTCCTCGCTCCCCAGGTCGGAAACAACCCGCCGCCCCAGCCGCGCTTTGATCCTTTGGCGTTCCGGTTCAGGCTGGTGCAAGAACTTGCAGACCAGCAGCCGGGCAAACCATTCCAGGGCAAGGTAGGCGGAAACCGGGTACCCAGGTATTCCCAGCACGGGTTTTCCCCGGGCGAATCCCAAAACGGCAGGTTTGCCCGGCCGCGCGGCGATGCCGTGCACCAGCACTTCGCCCAAGGACTCCAGAACATGGACGGTATAGTCGTCCCTGCCCGCAGATGAACCGGCGTTGATTATAACCATGTCGGATTTCTCCAGTGATTCTTCCACCGCCTGCCGCAGCTCGTCAAACCTGTCCCTGACAATTTCATGAACAACCGGATCGGCGCCCCACTCGCGCAGGTAGGCGGCCATAACCGTGCCGTTGAATTCGGTGATTTGCCCTTTTTGCGGGCTGCTGCCGGGTGGTACCAGTTCATCGCCTGTGGGAATAATGATGACGCGCGGTTTGGCCAGCACTTCTATGTGGGTTTCCCCACCTGCCAGGATCGCTCCAAGATCGGGCGGTGTCAGCAGGTGGTAAGCCGGGACTATTATTTCGCCCGCCACCACGTCCTCTCCGACCGGCCTTACATGCTGTCCCGGAGCAACCGGCGCGATGATCTCCAGGCTCTCCTTATCCAGCGTCTGCACATCCTCTATTTTGATGACTGCGTCAAAACCTTCAGGCAGCAGGTCGCCGGTATCAACGACCAGGTAGTCTTTTTTTTCGTGCAAAACAAGGGGATGCTGGTCGCTTGCCCCGAAAGTCGTCTCAGCCTTCACGGCAATCCCGTCCATGGCCGAAACGGGATAAAAAGGCAGCGAGTTCCTGGCAAAAACAGGCCCGGCCGTTACGCGTCCCAAGGCCTCATGAACCTGAATCCTTTCCGTCCTGGCGTCAAAAGCAGCCCTTTCCAAAAGCATTCTTTTAGCTTCCAGGCGCGTCCGGCTCTCCAGGTAAATCTTTCTCACTCCCGCAACCTCCTTGCTTGAAGTTTCTTTATTCCCAAATAATAACATCAACATCTTTCCCCGCCTGCACTCCCTCGCTCTCCGGGGGAACCGCAACCATACCATGGGCGTCGGCCAAGGTGCGCAGCAAGCCGGAACGCCCCAAAACCGGCACGGCGTACACCATACCGTTTTTCTGCTCGAGCTTGACCCTGACATAATCCGTCCGCCCAGCCCGCGAAGGGATGTTGCGAGAAAGCCTGGCCCTCACAACAGGTTGATAACTTTCTTCCCTGTATCCTGACAGCCTTTCAATGACGTAAACACCAAAAAGGCTGAAAATGTTTATTGCCGAAACGGGATGTCCCGGAAGCCCCAGAACCGGTTTGCCCAGGCACCTGGCCAGCAGGGTGGGCTTGCCAGGCTGGATGGAAACGCCTTCCACCAGCAGCTCTCCTCCAGCCAGCTCCTGCAGGGTCTGGGCCGTAAAATCACGCGTTCCCACGGAACTCCCGCCGGATAAGACCAGGAAGTCGACCTGTTCGAGAAGGGTTTTTATCCCTTCACGAAAAACCGGTTGCGTATCGTTTAGAATCCCGCCGTAAAGAATGCGGGCCCCTTTCCTCCTGGCAATCTCCCCGAGAGCCGGCGCATTGCTGTCTCTTACTTGGCCGGGCGCCAGCACCTTTGTCTCATACGGAACAATCTCGTCACCCGTAGAAAGGATTCCTACCAGTGGTCTCCTGATCACGCCAAGGGAGGTTATCCCCAGCGAAGCCAGCACCCCGATTTCCGGGGCGCGCAGCAGCCGGCCTTTTTCAATGACTACGGTGCCCGCCGCAATATCTTCCCCCCGGCGGATGACGTTTTCGCCCGGAGCAGCCTGTCGGAAGACGTTTACCAGGTCATCCAGCGTCTCAGTGTCTTCCAGCATCACCACGGCATCGGCACCCCCAGGGAGCATCCCTCCTGTGGGAACATAAACGCAGCTTCCCGGCGGGAGGGCCGGCGCGGCTTCTCCCATGCGAACCTCTCCGGTCAGCTTAAGCATGGCCGGAATAGTATCGCCTGCGCCAAAAGTCTCGGCGGCCCGGACTGCATAGCCGTCAACGGTGGAGCGGTTGAATCCCGGCACGTCCTCCGGGGCGATAATATCTTCCGCGCACACCCTGCCCCCGGCCTGCTCTAAATCTATTACCTCGGCAGGAAGGGCTGAAAAATTATCCCTGATTGCCTGCCGCACCTCCTGGGGTGAACTGACACGATACAGCCGCATGGCCATCAATCCTCTTTATCCGTTATTCCCGGAACAAAAAAGCCGGTTCTTCCCGCGCCGGAAAAAACTGGCCTTTTCAACACATCTTTCTCCTTTCCAAGCGCGGGAGGCAGCCGGATTTCTCCGGGTGCCCGTCGTTCCGCCTCCATGGCCAAACCGGCTTTAGGCAGACAGAATCGGAGAGAATATCGATTATTCTTCGTTGAGCACATCTCGTTTATTATAACATGATTACTTCCCGCCGCAAATAGGGCAATTAGGGTCTGGCCGGATTTCGACGCTCTCAAAACGCGCCTCCAGGGAATCATAAATCAAAAGCCTGCCCACAAGCGGCTTGCCGATATTGAGAATAAGTTTCAGCGCTTCCTGGGCCTGCAATATCCCAATCACACCGGCCAGGGTGCCTAAAAGACCCGGAGGCCTGTCCTCCTCATTTGCCGGGATATCGCGGTACAGGCACCGGTAACAAGGTCCGCCCGGCGGTCTAAAAACCGTCACCACTCCGGTGAACTGTCCCACGCCCCCCTCCACCCAGGGCCGGTTTGTTTCAAAGCAAACCTGGTTGATCACCCGGCGGGATTCCCTGTTGTCTACTGCCGCCACAACCAGGTCGTAGCGTGGAATCAGCTGCCGTCCTGTCTCCAGGTCAAACCTGCAGGAATAAACGTCGTAATTGAGCGAAGAATTGAATGCCTGCAGCTTCTCCAGGGCCGAAAGGACCTTGGGCCTCAGCAAGTCCTTTTCCCAGTGCAGGACCTGGCGCTGGAGATTGGTCACCTCAACGGCATCGCCGTCCACCAGACCCAGGGTGCCAACACCTGCAGCCGCAAGGTAATAGAGGACCGGCGACCCCAGGCCCCCCACTCCTACCACCAGAACTTTAGCCGAGAAAAGCTTCTCCTGCCCTTCCTCCCCAATCTGCGGGAGCATGATCTGGCGCTGGTAACGCCTGAAATCTATCATCTTATTCACTTATACATACCCTTTCCCTGACCTGAAATCATCATTTATTTATTTCGACATGTGTTAATCTTATCCTTTTTAGAACATCAGCTTTTTTGAGGGTAAAGGCGATATATTTTTTTGAATTATTGGGTTCTGGCTTGCTTGATTCTTTCTATGAACGCCTTGGCCATTTCCGTAATTGAGGCGTAATCGCCGGTTTTCGCCCCGGCGGTGAGGTTTCCGCCGACGCCCACCGCAACTGCGCCCGCTTTTATCCACTCGCCCACATTTCCCAGGCTGACACCTCCTGTAGGCATTAGCTGGGCGTAAGGCAGCGGGCCCTTAACCGCTTTGATGAATAGCGGTCCCAACAGTTCGCCGGGAAAGACCTTTATTAGTTCGGCCCCCGCCTCCATGGCCTCGACTATTTCTTTAACCGTCATTGTCCCTGGTATTACCGGTACCTGGTAGCGATTCCCCAACCTGACCATCTCAACATTGAGGCAAGGACTGACCAGGAACCGGGCGCCTGCAAGGATGGCGCTCCTGGCCGTTTCGGGGTCAAGAACCGTCCCCGCGCCGATAATGATGCCATCGCTTTTGTTGAAAGCGCCGGCAAGCTTCTCGATTACGCCTGCTGCTCCCGGCACGGTAAAAGTAACTTCCAGGGCGGCAATGCCTCCTTTCGCGCAGGCCTCGGCAATCTTCAGGGCTTGCTCCATGTTGTCCGCCCTTATAACCGCCATTAGACCGGACGATTTGATTTTTTCGATTATTTCGCCTTTGTTCATCTTTTTCACCCCATCATCTAACTCTTGCTTCGCCGGCAGATTTATTTGTATTATTCGTAAAAGAATCACCCATTTCTTTCACCTGACTTCCCCCGCCTCAGCGCACAAAACGCGCCTTATTTGCCAGATTCCCCAACAGCGGGCTGGAGCATTCCACCAGGTCGCCGTCATTCAACTCCCCGCCCCCGGGCGGCGTCCCGGTCAAAATAAGGTCGCCCGGTTCCAGGGTCATGATGGCGGAAAGAAAAGACACCAGCTCGCTCACGCTAAAAACCATATCGGCAGTGTTCTCATCCTGTTTCACCTGCCCGTTCACCGAACATTTGACGGCCAAGTTCCCAGGATCAATTCCCGTGACAAGATATGGTCCCACCGGCGTAAAGGTATCGAAGGACTTGCCCTTGCTCCAGGGCATTCCTTTGACCAGATGGTCTTTGGCTGTCACGTCGTTGGCCAGGGTATAACCAAGTATGTATTTTTCCGCATCTGCTGTATTGACGTTTTTTGCTTTTTTCCCTATAACTACGCCCAGCTCGGCTTCAAAGGCCGGATTCCGGACAGACGCGGGTATGACAATCTCCTCCCCATCCCCGGCAAGACTGGAAGGAGGCTTTAGAAAAAAACAGGTTCCCGGGGAAGTTCCACGCCTTTGGCGGCAGCCGCCGACCTATAATTCAACCCTATCCCAATAACCTTGGAAGGAAAGACAGGCGCCAGAATTTTGATTTCTTCGCGCCTGAACTCCGGACCATATACGTTGGATTCATCAAAAATACTTGATTTTAGGCTTTTGATTCTGTCTTCAAAGACCTCTCCATAATAAATCATTTCTCCAAAGCTGAAACGGAGATACTTTCTCACCTGCAGCCCTCCTATCTTTGCACTCTTCCCGAGGCGTCCCCGCCGACAAGCGTTTTTACTTCATCCACCGATACCAAGTTGAAATCACCCTCAATCGTATGTTTCAGGGCCGAGGCAGCCACGGCAAACTCTATGGCTTCCTGGCCGCTAAACCCGTTGAGGAAAGAATAAATCAAGCCCGCTGCAAAAGAGTCTCCTCCTCCCACCCGGTCGACGATGTGGATGAGATATCTCTTCCCCTGGTAAAAATCCTTGCCGTCATAGAGCAGCCCGGACCACCCGTTGTCCGAAGCGGAAAGGCTTTCTCTCAGGGTAATGGCCACCTTCCGGAAATTAAACCTGGACATTAATTCCCGGGCTACTGTTTTGTATCCTTCAATATTGAGCTGTCCTGCAGTTACATCGGTTTTTTCCGCTTTAATCCCGAAGACCTTTTCAGCGTCTTCCTCGTTGGCTATGAGCACATCCACGTAAGGCATCAAACCTGACATGATCTGGTTGGCCTTGGCCAAAGACCATAAATTTTTCCTAAAATTCAGGTCGCAACTGACAGTTACGCCTAACGCCCGGGCCTGCCGGCACGCCTCCAGGCAAAGGTCGGCTACGTTGTCGCCCAAGGCCGGCGTTATACCTGTGAAATGGAACCAGCCGGCGCCTTCCAGAATGCTCTTCCAGTCAAAATCTCCCGCCTGCGCCTGGGAAATGGCAGACCAGCTCCTATCGTAGATAACCCTGGAAGGCCTCAAGGCCGCGCCTTTTTCGCAAAAATATATGCCTACTCTTTCTCCACCCCGCACAATATTCCGCGTGTCAACACCATACTTTTTCAGTTCGTTGACCACGCAGTCGCCGATCAGGTTCTTCGGCAGCTTGGTAACATAGGCAACTTTCACTCCGAACTGGGCCAGTGAAAAGGCGACGTTTGCCTCTCCTCCCCCATATGCGACCTCAAAAGATTTTGCCTGCGTAAACCTTTGAAAACCGGGAGGAGAGAGACGCAGCATGATTTCCCCGAAACAAACCGTTTTAGACATTTTGAACACTCCCTCATATGCATATTTGTGTTTTCCCCATGTCGTTATACTCCCGAGTATGCCAAAAAGCCTCCGTCCACCGGGATCACTGTTCCGGTGACAAAGCCCGATGCTTTGCTGTCACAAAGCCATATCAGAGTGCCCAACAGTTCTTCGGCTTGGCCAAACCGTCCCATTGGCGTGTGAGTAATTATTTTATGGGAACGCGCGGTGAGTGTGCCGTCATCATTAACAAGCAGCCGATAATTTTGTTGGGTCAGGAAAAACCCTGGGGCTATCGCGTTGACTCTAATGCCTGTTTTTCCAAAATAAACCGCAAGCCACTGCGTGAAGTTGTTTATCGCCGCCTTTGCCGCAGCGTAAGCGGGAACTTTGGTCATCGGGCAGGGCGCTGCCATCGAAGATATATTAATGACGACCCCCCGTTTCTTTTTCACCATGCCCTTTGCAAACGCTTGCGTCGGTATAAGCGTCCCCATGAAATTCAGGTTGAATACAAACTCAAAACCTTTTGGATCAAGATCAAAAAACGTCACATTGTCTTCATCGTTGTGATCAAGATCGTCCGGTTCGAAGAATTCCTTGCTCGTTGTTCCTTTGGGATGGTTGCCGCCCGCCCCGTTTATAAGTATGTCGCAGGAGCCGAACGCCTCATTTACTATTCTCTCAGCCTCGTTTACGCTGTTGACGTTTAAAACATCGCAGGCAACAGCAATCGCTTCGCCTCCCGCTGCCGTAATTTCATCCGCCGTCCTCTTCGCAGCATCAATCTTCAGATCAAGCACTGCAACCTTGGCCCCATGACGCGCAAGTTCTTTTGAAAACATGCTGCACAGCACGCCGCCTCCTCCGGTGACCACTGCCACATTACCCGCTATGCTGTTTATTTCAGCTCACTCCTTTCTTTTCCAGCTTGTCGATAGCTTCCCATAACCCATTCAGGTAAGCTGCGCCTAATGCCCTGTCATAAAGTCCATAGCCCGGCCTTCCTTTTTCACCCCAGATCATCCGACCATGATCCGGCCTGATCGGACCTTTGAAGCCAATATCGTAAAATGCCTTGACTATTTCAAACATATCGAGCGTGCCATCGGTTGACAGGTGAGACGCTTCGTCAAAGCTGCCGCAATTATGTATTTTTATATTTCTGAGGTGGCCAAAATGTATTCTTCCCATGCTGCCAAAATGTCTTATCATATCCGGCAAATCATTGTCCGGATTTGCGCCCAGCGAGCCTGTGCAAATGGTAAAACCGTTGCATTTGCTGTTGACGAGTTCCGCAATCCTCTGCAGGTTTTTCTTATCAGTGACTATCCTGGGCAGGCCAAATACTGGCCAGGGCGGGTCGTCCGGATGTATCGCCATATTGATGCCATACTCCTCACAAACCGGAATGATCTGTTTCAGAAAATACCCCAGGTTTTCAAAGAGCATATCCTCCGTATAACCCTTGTATTTTTCAAGGAGCGTTTTAATCTCCTTTAATCGCTCTGGTTCCCATCCAGGCAATAGAAAACCGTTGGAATCCGCTTCCATATGCTCAAACATGGTATCCGGATTGAGTCGTTTCACTATTTTATCATCATATGACAGTACGGTGGACCCATCAGGCAGTTCCTTGGCAAGATTGGTTCTTATCCAATCAAATACGGGCATGAAATTATAACAAACGAGAGATATGCCTGCCCTGCCGAGATTCCTCAGGGTTTCTTTATAGTTCTCTATATACTTTTCGCGTGATGGAAGTCCCAGTTTAATATCCTCGTGTATGTTGACGCTTTCTATTCCTTCGATCTTCAAGCCCTTAGACTCCACCTGCTTTTTAAGTTCCAAGATTTTATCCAGCGGCCATTTTTCTCCTGCTTGCATGTTGTACAGGGTTGTAATTACCCCAGTTACATTTGGTATTTGCCTTATCTGGTCCAGGGTTACATTATCATATCCCTCACCAAACCATCTTATTGTCATTTTCATTGTCTAAACCACTCCTTTTACCTCATCTAAAGGAAATACTCGGGATACTTTGCCTTCATTTCTTTTTCTTCCACGATTAATTTTCGAAGATGCTTTTTTAAATTACAATTGGCTTTTTCGAGGTCCTTGTCACGAATGGCCTCAAATATTGCGGCATGCTGTTTAATCAAATCCTCCAGCACCTGTCTGTCCCAAAGAGTCATCGCCCTGATGCGTTTGTAATGGCCGCTTATATTCTGGATAACCTCCCAGGATAATTCCTTATTGCAGCCCAAAAACATAATCCGGTGGAATTCGTCGTCCACCTTGAGGAACCTCTTGTAGTCGATATTTTCAACGCACTCTTGTTGCTGTTTCAAGTTTTCCTCAAAAGCCGGCAGCTTCTCGGGCGGGAACCTCTCCACAGCCACATTAAGCACGGCAACTTCGAGGCTTTCCCTGATAAACCGTTCTTCTTCCACGCGCCCCAAGTCAATCTTGGAAATCACCGTGCCTCTTTGGGGCAGTATCTCGACCAGACCCTCGCGCCCCAACTTGATAAACGCCTCCCTTACGGGAGTGCGGCTGGCGCGGAACTGTTCGGAAAGTTCCTTTTCGCTGATCATCACCCCGGGCTCTATGTTCCAATTGATAATGTTTTCTCTGACAGTTTTGTAGACAAAGTCGCCAACATTTAAATTTCCGTCATTTTTTGGTATTTCAAGCGAGTATTTTATTGCAAACACCCTCTCAGCCGGTTTATTTTTGCTAAGCAATACTGCGGGCGTACTGCGCTGCTTATTGGCCAAAAATCAAGTTTGGAACGAAAAGAACAATTTGCGGGAAGAAAATGAGATTAATTACCAACAGCACAATTGCCAGAATAAACGGGATGCTGTCTTTTACAAACTCTTCTACAGGGCAATCGAAAATCGAGCAAACAGTATACATGGCCACGCCAACAGGCGGGGTCATGATTCCCATTGTAACGATCGTCATCATGACTACGCCGAAGTGCACCGGATCAATTCCAGCGCTTCTTGCCACCGGAAGGAAAATCGGCGTAAGCAGCAACACGCATACTGTGCTTTCGATAAACATGCCGGAGACAATGAGAAAGGTGATGATTATCAGTGTGAGCACGTATGGATTTGTAGTAATGCCGGTAATGAAACCGGCAAGAGCTTGGGGCGCTCTGTCATATACCAGCCCGTATCCGAAAATGCCGGATAGGGCGATAATTAGCATGATCGCGCCGATATCCACGATTGTTTCATCAAGTGTTCTTTTGAATCTTTCCCACGTCAATTCCCGGTAAACAACAACACCGACAAATAAGGCATATACCGCCGCAAAAGCGCCGGCTTCCGACGGGGTAAACAGACCGAATCTTATGCCAACAATTAGTATCACCGGAAACAGCAGCGCCCAAATGCTGTCCTTGATGGCCACAATAATCTCTCTGAAAGCCGGCTTGCCGGAATTTATAGGGGCGTAGCCTTTTTTCTTCGCCGTGATGCTGACAGTTATCATCAGCAGCGCCATCATCATTAACCCCGGCACAATGCCGGCTGCAAACAATCTGCCTATCGAGACTTCGCCTACGTATCCATAAAGGATAAATCCCAAACTCGGAGGAATGGTACAGGTAATAAGCGAAGTGAGACCGACTACCGCCGCGCTGTATCCCTTCGAATACCCTGCTTTTATCATATCCGGGCCTAAGACCCTTGCTTCCATTGCTGCATCCGCGGTTGCCGATCCGGATATTCCGCCCATCAAAGTGCTGAGCACGACACTGACCTGGGCCAACCCTCCCGCCATATGCCCCGTAAGCACTGTCGACAATTTGATAAGTCTGGATGTTATGCCGGTTTCATTCATCAAGTTCCCGGCGAGTATAAAAAACGGTATGGCAAGCAGCGGAAACGACTGGGTAGAACTCACCACCTTTTGAACAATTATGGAAAGCGGAATATCGGAATGCTGCAAAAAGAAGGTTGCGCCGGAAAGCCCGATAGCAAAAGCAATCGGCATTCCCAGTATAAGCAAAACAAAAAAAACCATTAACATCGCCAACAAGCTGCCCACTCCTTTTTCTCGGAACAATCAGAGCGCTCGCTAGGGCCATACGAAACGTACAGCCCTAGCGAAAAGTCGGTAATCTTCAATACTGTACTGTGAAGAATTATGAAGAGCCCTTTACCTTTACGTTCAGCATTTCCCTGATTTTTTTGCCGCTGGTAATAATCATCAACACTGCTCCCACCGGCGCGCTGAGTGTTACCCACGAGTAGCTGACGGAAAGGCTTTGGAAGGTCCTGGCATAATTTTCAACGCATAATTTTACTCCGAAGAAGGCAATGCCGCTGAGAAAACCGATGATCATCGAATAATTGATTATTTTTAACAGCCTTTGCGTTTTTATGGGCATTTTTGAAATGAATAAATCTACTCCCATGAGTTTATTCTTGCGCATGGCAACATCGGCGCCGAGGAACGTTCCCCAAGCGAAGAGGCCTTGAGCTATGTCCACCGACCAGTTTATCGGGTATTTAAAAGTTCTTAATACCGCCGCAATGAACACAAGAGCAACAATCAGCGCCAATAACGTTTTTACCAGGAACTCCTCCCACCGGTAAAAAGAATCCACAATTCTTTTCATGGCGTTTATCATCCTATATTAATTTATTTGCCGATTTCCTTTAGTATCTGGGTCCTCAGCTCTTTGAAGCCGAGCACATCATAAGCTTTTTCGGCAGCAGCCTTAAACGCGGGTATATTAGGCTCAACAACAACCATCCCGGCCGCCACCATTTTTTTCTCATAATCGTCGGCAACTTTGATAACATTGAGGGCTGTTTGTTTAGCTGCTTCCTTGGTTTCACTTAACAGAATGTCCTGGTATTCTTTGGGCAAGGTATTGAACCATTTAGTGCCTACAATTATGCCGTTGATTAAATGAAAATGGGCGGTTTTGTCGATGTACTTGATAACCTCATAAACTCTTGCGCCATATGAAGCGAGGTGCTGCGCCTCAGCGCCGTCAATAACCTTTTGCTGCATTGCCGGATAAACCTCGGTCCAGCCAAGAGCGACAGGGGTTGCTCCCATTGCCTTTATTGATTCCTGCCACACAGGCGCCCCGGGAGTTCTTATTCTGACGCCCCGAAGGTCTTCGGGCGTTTTTACGGGTTTGTTGGTAAGAAAATGCCTCGGCCCGTGATACCAGTTAAAAGATAAAACTTTGATCCCGCAATTCTTTTCTAGTTCATTCTCCCATTTCTTGAATGTAGAAGATGTGACCAGTTTTACTATGTCATCATAGTTATCGACCAAATACGGCATTCCAATGATTCCGATGTCCTTAACAAAGTTCGCCATGCGGCCGCCGTCGGTTAATACCGCGACGTTGACTCCCTGCCTGGTTTGCTCAATTACGTCTTCATCAGACCCGAGTTGAGCGCTGGGGAAGATTTCGATAACAAGATTCCCGCCGGTCTTGGCTTCCACATTCTTCTTAAGAAGCCTGAAGCCATCGACAAGCGGGTCGGTCGCAGCAAGCTGAGTAGAAAGCTTTAAAACATACTTCTTCGCCTCTTGCTTTTGTTCAGCCTGCTGACCGCTTCCTCCTTGCTGCGAACAACCTGGCAATAAAACGACCATCAACGCAGCTGTTAGGATGATACTGATAATTTTCTTCACCATAAAATCCCCCTCTTTTGTTGTTTATATTTACTTATAGAATTTCAAAACAACTTTTTGCTTTTCGATATTCATATCTTCTATCAACCGGATTGCTTCATTTATTTCGGTGAAATGAAACACGTGCGACATCATATCCCTGGCAGCAACCTCTTGGTTATTGAACCATTCATTTAAAACTCCCCCCTCATTTTGATTAGGATTTCTTGTATACTAGTATACTACACGTTTTATTAAAAAACAACAATTAATTTTCCAATTAATTTTCCAATCTAATTATTAGGGGGTTTTATGTGAATGAAATTTTTAGTATTATCTTAGTAGCAGCGTTGATGGTTGTCTTATTACCAGGTTTCTCACGGCTAAAATGACTAAGAGGGTGTTCACTATTAAATACTTGCTTGAAATACCGAAATCTGACGAAAATTCAAATGTTGGCGACTTTGTCTATAGAACGATCAGAGAAAACATTATTAATTGGAACATAAAGCCCGGGGTAATGATCAGCGAAAAAGAGCTGTCTGAACAATTCCGCGCCAGCCGTACTCCAGTGAGGGAGGCGTTTATCAAGTTGGGGCGCGAGGGCCTGGTCGAGATACTGCCCCAAAGAGGCACGGTGATTTCCAAGATCGACTTGGGGCGCGTGGAAGAAGAAAGGTTTATCAGGGAAAGCCTCGAAGTTGCCGTGCTTAATGTGGCTGTGGAGAGGTTCCCCCCCGAGAGACTGCCGGCTTTTGAGGAAAACTTGAAACAACAACAAGAATGTGTAGAAAATATCGACTACAAGAGGTTCCTCAAGGTGGACGACGAATTCCACCGGATTATATTCATGGGCTGCAATAAGGAATTATCCTGGGAGGTTATCCAAAACATAAGCGGCCATTACAAACGCATCAGGGCGATGACTCTTTGGGACAGACAGGTGCTGGAGGATTTGATTAGACAGCACACCGCAATATTTGAAGCCATTCGTGACAAGGACCTCGAAAAAGCCAATTCTAATTTAAAAAAGCATCTCCGAAAATTAATTGTTGAAGAAAAAGAAATGAAAGCAAAGTATCCCGAGTATTTCCTTTGAAAATCTGCATTGAAAAAAAGGGTATGCCGTAACCCTTTTTTTATTAAACCCACTTTTATATTATATTATTTCAGTAAAGCCTATCTGTTAGTCCAGTTGTAACGCCTCAGCCAGTATAGGAGGGGCAGCCCGAGAAGGTAGCAGGATACGAACTGCCCCGCCCCTACATAAAGCATGCTCAGCAAAAGCGGGGTTCCCAGCACGTACTTCAGGATAAACCCCACCACCACCGCATTGACCACCACCGGGGGCAGCGGCGCCAGGGAGAGGGAAGGCATCTTGCTGGTCAGGTACCCTGCCGTGAGGGTAGCCAGGCTCCCAAAAACAATGTCAATCATTCCCAGGCCGCCGTAAATGTTGGCGATCAGGCAGCCCAAAAACAACCCCAGGATACTCTCCGGGAAAATGAAAGGCAGCACGGTTAACGCCTCCGAAACACGAACCTGCACCATCCCGTAGCTGATCGGCGCAAGAATGATTGTTACGGCTGCATATAAGGCAGCGATCACGGCAACCCGCACAATTTTAGTGGTATTCACACTATCACCTCAGTTGTTTCTATTGCTCAATTGATTATCTATTATACCATTCAAATGCCGATTTAAACACTAATCAACTGCTGCTTTTGTCAAGTGAACTGCTGTTAAAAATTATTGATTATAAAAAGGTAAAAAGCGTTTCAATCACGAATAGAATATTTAGACTTTTTTTCAGGAATAAGGGGGAATTTTACCATGCCTTTATTCCTCCCCAAACAAGGCCGCTGCAACATCGCTTTCCTCCGGTTGATGGTCTGTGTCTTGTTTCTGCCCTGCTTTTTATTGATGGAAGCCGAACTGCCTGCTGCCGACCTCTACCTCGCGGCTTTTGCCTTCATCTACAGCGGAACGCTTTTCCTTTTGCCGAGAGTCAATGATTTTCTCACCGCGATAATCCCTCTTCCCCTGGTGGCGGACTTTGCCTTCATCACCCTTTTTATCATGTACAACTCCAGGTATGTTTATGCCCTCGCCGGTTTGTACATGCTCCCCGTTATTGCTCTCTCTTTCCAGGCCAGACCGTTTTATTCGTTTTTCGGCGCATTGCTGGCCGGCTCTCTTTACCTGGCAATTGCCGCCTACAAAGGTTTCCCCCTGCCGTCTTTCATCGTCCAGGTGATCGTTTTTTTCATTACGGCGTTTTTTACCCAGTTCCTGGTTAACTTCGTTCACAACAGCTATTTCCAGCAGGCCAACCAGGACACCCTCACCAAGATCCACAACCGGCGTTACTTTAATCATATCCTGTCCAGGATGGTGCGGACCAATGTGCCATTTTCTTTGATTTTGCTGGATATTGACAACTTTAAAATGTTGAATGACACGCAGGGACATCACCACGGCGATTACGTGCTAAAAGTAATCGCCTCAATACTGAAGGAATGCACAAGGGTTTCCGACGTGGTGGCCCGTTTCGGCGGAGATGAATTCGCGATCATTCTCCCTCAATCCGGAAAAGAAACCGCCAAAAACATTGCCGAGCGGATACGAAACAATGTCCTGATCAACCCCAAGCTCCTGCTTTATCCCCACATCAGTTTATCCCTGGGCATAGCATCCTTTCCGGAAGACGCCTCAAACGAGGAGGATATACTCAAAAGGGCCGATGAAGCCCTGTATCGTTCAAAAGGCATGGGCAAAAACTACGTTTCCGTATACACGCCCAGCCAGTGAAAGGCGCCCGCGAGGGGGCGCCCTGTTAATTTAGCGAATCGTAACCTGCACCGAAAGACTGGCGCCGGTAGCCAGGTTTTCCACAGTAATGGTGTACGTGCCGGGGGGCACCTGGACCCCGGCATTGTTCCGCTGGTTCCACTCCTCATTGATGACCTGGGTCCCGCCCGGGTATATGGTGATTATCCTGGTAAACTGGGAAAACTGGCGTCCTTCCGAGTATTTCCAAACAACAGTGCCGACTCCGCTGGTAACGGTTATTTCAATTATTTGACTTGTGCTGTAACGGAGGGTTATCTCATCATCGGTAACGTTGGTTTTTACAAGTGTAATTTTGACCTTTTCTCCTCTCCCATAAACCCGCCTGTCTGTATACAGGATGTGCCTTATGCCTCTCGCCACTGTAGTCGCGATGGGAGTCCCGGCAGGCGGCCGCGGCTCCTTATGGCATTCAACGCCCAGCGCCTCCCAGGTAGCCTCATTGACAACCCCGGTAACCGCAAGCCCCTGCCGGCGCTGGAATTCACGCACAGCCTGCTGGGTTCTGCCCCCGAAATCACCGTCGATGGGCCCGCGATAAAATCCTCTTTCTCTTAACAGCCTTTGCAGGAGCCTCACGGCAGGCCCCACGGCGCCAAGCCTGAGGATCGGGCAGAAGTGCTGCTGGGGCGGTGTCACAGGTGGAACAACAGGCGGGGCTGGTGGTATAACCCCGCAGTTTACGCCCAGGGCTGTCCAGGTACTGACATCGACAACCCCGGTAACCGAAAGGCCTGCCTGGGCCTGGAACCTTTTCACGGCAGCCTCCGTCCCGCTTCCAAAGATACCGTCGACGGGGCCCGGGCTGATCCCCCTGTTTAGCAGCAGCGTCTGCAGTTTTCTTACAAACGGACCTCTTGAGCCCCTGCTGAGCGGGGGACAGACGGCCGTGGGAGGAGAAGGCGCAGGCGCGGGAGAAGGAACAATTTCTTTCGGAATGGTTAATACCTGACCGGTGAAAATTAAATCTGGGTTGGTGATGTTGTTGGCCTGGACAAGAGCCTCGACAGAAACACCAAACTTTTGGGCTATGATGTACAAAGTATCCCCCGGTTGAACTATATACTGCACAGGACACAACTCCTTTTCCGGTATTCTTGCCCTATATGATATGTTTTACCGGGTCTTTTTGTTAAGTTATTGTTTATTCGAGGCAAATATGCTATTCTACATATATACCCTCCAATTTAATGTTATATTTTTTTAGCTCCAGCAAATTGGAGCATTTTTTTTGTTTATACCCTATCCTCTGAGGAACCAGGTCCTGTCGCAGACTAAACCCGGGCATTCGCCCGGGTTTAGTCCTTTACCCTCCAATTTAACATTGTTTCTGTTTTGTTTTCTCTTGAATCATATAAATTAAAAACGCAGGCTTGTAAACCTAACACGCTAGATTTACAACCTGCGTACTTGATACGGGTAATTCCATATCACTGCAGATATTCGCGACCGGACAACTCCAACGAGTTTTGCCCCAGCCTGATCTAATTATAGTTCCTTCTTTGCCATTTGTCTATAATTTTTTATTTATTGTCTTTTTATTCATTATCTCGCCCGGATCTTTATTTGACTGGCAGCGAATTTTTATTCAAGACAAAATGAATAGAACGAAACCGGGATACAATACGGCCAGTAAAGCCAGGACCGCCGTTCCCAGCGCTCCCCGCCTGTTTTTTTTGCGCCACAGCCACCGGGCGTAAGTAAGGGTGTAAAAACCTACGGCCAAAGTGACGAGCCAGAGAAAATAATCATATATTGATTCGTTCACCAGCTGTTTTCTCCTTCCAGCGAACCTTTAACGGGTATTGTGCGGATCATCAACCCCGGCCTCCGTATTTTCAGGTTCGTTCTCACCTTTACTTTCGCTTCCGGGTATTTGTCCAGCCAGCGGTAATCCTGCCAGTCCTGCCATGTCCAAAAAAACCGGCGCGTATAATTGCCAAAACCAAAAATGTCACTTTTAAACTCCTTTTGGGTTTTTTCGATCACTTTTGTTATTTCCCTGGTTATATAATCCTCCAGGTATCTCTGGAGCTGTCTTTCTTTTTCGCCAAGTTCATAATTTATACCGCTCTGGATGCTGAGTATCTCGCCTTCCAGGATGATGTTTTCATCTATCAGCGGTACCGGACCGCTAAGGTCCACCCTAACAACAGGGTTCCGCCCTTTTCTCAACCTCATCACAATTATGTCCTCCCCGGGTTTTTCGGGGTCTGGAAAGGTAATAATTGCGCTCCTGAATTTACCGCTGGCCATCTGGTAATAACGGGTTTCCGAACCGTTGAGATATCCTGCCAGCCGGTCCCCCCTGAAGGCCGCCAGCCCTATGATGTCAATTTTGTTTCCTCCTTCTCGGGCAATTTCTCCCGGCAGGCAAGCCACTTCGCGCCCAGCTTTCTCCTCAACGGATCGACCATTTTCCCGCCCTTTCCGGCCTTCGTTCACATTTACCAGGGCTGTCACCGCTTCGCGGCCGGGCGACTTCATATTCTCGCTGAATTCATTGATGATTGAGTTCATCATAAACCCGGCATAATCCGCTGCTTCAAACGCCAGTTCAAACTGGCGGGACGGGTTTTTTTCCGAAGGCGGCTTGTTTTTTTCGATAAAATCACGCGCCTTCCCCGGGGTAACTACGATGAACGTATTGCGGCGGATCTCCCGGCTGCGAAGAAGCGGGTTGATATACCTGGCCAGCCCTTCCCTGGCAATATCTCCGGAAACGATAACCGTCCTGTTGTGAATCAAGGTCGGTTCCCGCGCGCTAAAAGCGCTGGCAAGCTGGAGCGCGCCGAAAAGGGAAGCGGCTTCCACCGATATTATTTCCGTGGTCTTTTCCTTCTCTCCCCCCCCTTCTCCTCCGCTTCCTTTTTCCTCTTTGCCCCTGGGAAGAGCCATCTGGAAGGTCACGTTAATAACATTTTCCGTCCCCTTGTCAATGCCCAGGGTGAGAATATAGGCCAGTTCGTCCGTTTCCCTGGCCCCCCAGCAGCCCGGAAGCAGAAAAAGGCATAGGCAAAAGAAAACGAGAAACATTTTAGCGCTGTTACTTCTCATTTTTCTCAGCCTTCCCTTTTAATGCCGCCAGCGCCCAGACGCCAGAAGGAACAAGCAGGGTAAACAGCCCCCCGCAAAGCAGTTGATATTCCTCAATAACGGTATTTTCCATCAGGCTGGCGGGAGTCAGGGCCAGGCTGAGGAAAAGAACGGCCAGGGCTGGAAGAAGGGGCCTGTAATAAGGGAGCTTAAAGGCCGCCTGCGCTGCCAGGGTAGTGGTTATTAGGCCTATCGCCAGCTGGAGAAATGCGGTGTAGGTCCAAAAAAGAACAAATACAGATTCTAAGCGCTGGTAATAACGGCCCGCGTAAATGGTGCGCGAAAGCTGGTAAAACGGGGAAAGGGCTTCGGCTGCTGCCGGTACCGGAATGACCATCAGGTAAACGGCGGTTATGGCCGCGAAGTAAAGCATCACCACACCTATGCTGATTAATCCCACTGTCCTCAAGGTCTTAATCCTGAAAGAAAAAAATGGCGCCAGGATGGCAAGAAGCAGCACTTCCCCGTAGGCGGACGCGCCCAGCAGACCATAAGCAAGGACAGGCCCCGCTCCCGCTCCCAGCACGGGAAAAAGCTCCTTCACATCCCAAAAGGTATAAAGCGACACCAGAACTGCGGCAACCCCCACGAGGATAAAAGGCAAAGCTATGTAAGAATTCCTGCTGATCGATTCCAGGCCAAGGTACGCGGCAACCAGCACAGTAATAAGGAAGAGAAAGGTTAAGGAGCTCAGGGGAGATTCCGGCAGGGCCGTTATAATTACCGATTCACTGAACTGGCGTAAGAAAACGCTCGAACTCAGGATCAAATAAGCAAGGATAAGCGCGTTCAGACCCAGTCCCAGGACGGGGCCAAGGATTATTTCGTTTATCTCGATGATTGATTTTCCCGGAAAACGGGCCAGCAGCGCCGAAATCGCCAGCCAGAAAACCACTGCTGCCAGGCCGCCCAGCAGGGCAGCCATCCACCCGGCATTGAGGCATTTATCGGCCAAAAGACGGGGATACCCCAGGAATGCCTTGGCCCCGGTGTATATCATCACCATGGCCATTGCCTCGGAAGGACCAAGGAGTATCAAAGGTTCTCTTTTACTTATTGTCCCCACCCCCGTCTTCCCGTCTTTTCGAATTGTCTTTGAACCAGCCGCGGCTGATATCGGGCTGTCTCCTTGTTTCCCTGGTATTGAGGAAGTCGGGTCTTTCCTCCATCGACCAGACTGGCCCGCGCAGCACGATGTCGGGGCCGGCCCTGGTTCGGGGCCCAATGGGAGAGAGAATGGGCACGCCGAACGATTTCATGCTGGTCATGGAAGTTAGGAGAATAAAAAGTCCAGCCGAGACGCCAAAAAAACCGAAACCGGCGGCCAGGGCTGTAAAAATGAAGCGCACCCCACGGAAAGCGAAGGACATGGAATAGTTGGGAATGGCAAAGGAAGCAAGACCGGTAAGGGCTACGACGATAATAAGGATCGGGCTGACTATCCCCGCCTGCACAGCGGCCTGCCCAAGGATCAGGGCGCCAACAATGCCCAGGGTGTTGCCGATGACCCCCGGCACGCGCACACCGGCTTCCCTGATCATCTCAAAGGCAAACTCCATAAAAAACACCTCGATAATCGTGGGGAACGGGACCGTTTCCCGGGAGGAAGCAATGACCAGAATCAGGTCGGTGGGGATCATCTCCTGGTGAAACGTGGTTATGGCCACGTAGAAAGAGGGCGTAATGAAGGCAATAAACATGGCCACTACGCGCAAAAGGCGGATAAAATTGCCGTAAGGCACCCGCAGGTAATAATCTTCGGGACTGTGGAGCAGGGAAAAAAAGGTGGTAGGAACAACAAGAACGTTGGGATTGCCGTCCATCAGGATGGCCACTTTCCCGTCCATGATGAAAGAAATCACCCGGTCGGGCCGCTCGGTGGATATAACCTGGGGAACAGGCATAAAGGGATTGTCCTCTATAAACTGCTCCAAAACTCCCGATTCGCTTACATAATCTGTATCGATGGAATTTATCCTTCGCCTGACTTCTTCCACCAGGGAAGGATTGACCAGGTTGTCCAGGTACATGATGGCAACATCCGTCTTGTTCCTGACCCCAATCTTAATGTGCTCGGTTATCAAGTGGGGATTGCGGATAGCCTTGCGAAGCAGACCGGTGTTGCTGCGCAGCGTTTCGACAAAGGCCTCGTGGGGACCGCGTATGACCTGCTCGGTCACAGGTTTCCCCACGGGACGCTTTTCCCAACCTTTTGTTTCTATGGTTAGACAGTAAGGAGACCCATCCAGGAAAACGGCCGTACCCCCATAATTGATTTTTTCGATAATATCTTCATATTTATCCTGGACGTCAACCTGGTTTCCATAAACAACATGCCTTTTTAGATATTCGGCCAGTTCCATGATCTCCACTTTTTCTTTGAGACCCGACAGGAACATCAGCGGTTTGAGCACGCTTTCATTAACCGTTACCCTGTCGGAAATCCCTTCGATAAACACGGCAAAAGCCTGAACGGGAGGGTCCAGCGCAATGGTGAAATCGCGCACGATAATGTCTTTATTCTTGGGGAGAGAGTATATTCTCTCGATGTATTTTTTATTCATTCTTAACTGCGGATCAACCAGCAAATTTGTATAAAAACCTTCCTCATCTTCCCCGGGGTCGTTTAATTTCCCATTATGGTTTTTGCGCCTGATTGGCCTGGGTTTTTTGTTCATACGGGTCCTGGGATGGTTTTCGCCGCTGCTGCTCTCCTGGCCGTTCCCATGCTGCTGTTTTTTGTCGCCCTGCTTTTGGTCCAGTAAAATAAAATTTTCCCGGGGAACTTCCTCCTGGAATACCAGCCAGCGGGCTGCCGCTTTTTTTAGGGTTTTGAAAAGCCCGGGTCTTTCTCCGTTTTGGTCGTTTTTATCCCGGCTGTTATTCTTTGCGTCGTTTTTTTTCTTTTGGGCAGGCATATGACACCAATCTTTTCTTTTTTTTATTTTTTAACGATAAACCGGAAATTATGCCTGTCACCCTTGCTTCATGACCCGCATAAAGTATAAATATAATAAAACATGGAATGGGGAGGGCAATAATGAATCCCGTGAATCTGGACGATCAAAATTTTACGTGGCTTGTCCTGGAATCATATTACGGTGAACTGGAAGCCAACCAGCGCTACCTGAAGATGGCTGACCTGGCCCCGTCGGAAGAGGCGAGGCGCATCGTTTATATGAATGCGCAGGATGAATCCCGTCATGCGGAAGCGTTTGAGGAAATCTACGAGCAGCTGACAGGAAAAGAGCCGCCGCCAGACAGTACAGGAATGAAGACGCCGCAGGCCGGGGCAACTTTTGACGAGCTTCTACAGCTCCAGCTTTTTGATGAATATGCCGATGCCCGCAAATACAAAAACATGTACCTGATGACGGCTAATCCTGTTTACCGCGATATTCTCTTCAACGCGGCCCAAGATGAGCTGCGCCATGTCTTGCTGGATAATTATTTATTAAATTATTAGAAAGGAGTATGCGCAATATGGCTATGATGCATAACACAGTAAAATCCCTCGTTATGGAACTGACCGAGCTCGAGGTGGTGTACGGTTATATGAAGCAGAATGCTCCAACCGAGGATGCCAGGCGAATGGTTGACATGAACTTGCTGACTGTAAAAAATACCCTCTCCAGGCTGGAAGACCTCTATTACGAGATGGAAGGCTCAATGATGCCTCCTTACGGGGAAGCGGCGGAAGTAGTGCCAGTTTTTGTAAATTTTATTGATGCGGCGCGCTATGCTTTCAAAGAAGAGACCCAGGTCATACACCTCCTGAAGGATATGTACCTGGCAGCCAGCACCTGTTACCGCGATCCAATTTTCAACTGCCTGGTTGAGCACGAACTCAACGCCATGAGATTACTCTACCTGATTGGTTAAGCAGTTTAATAAAATCAATAAAAAAGGAGCTGATAGCGGTTATCAACTCCTCTTTTTATTTAACTTCCAACTACACATAACTCCGGCTGTTAAGCCTTTTCACCCACATACACCGTGACCATGCCCCCGCTCAGGGGGTGGAAGCGGCTATTGCTCAAACCCGCGTCACTGAAAATGCCGGCCATTTCCTCCCCTTGGGGGAAATCCCTCAGTGACTGGGACAACCAGGTATAAGCGGGCGACTTTCCCAAAATCCTTTGCCCCCTGCCCGCCAGCCGGCCGAGCAGCGGAATGAAGCGGTTGAAATACAGCCTGAAACCTGTCCTCAGCAGTGGGTTGACAGGCTCCGAGATTTCCAGGCAAACAACCCTGCCTCCTTTTTGGCAGACCCTAGCCATTTCGCCTACAGCCAGCAAAATACTGGATACGTTGCGGAGAGTAAACGCCGTGACCACGCAGTCGAACATGCCGTCTGGGAACGGCAACGCCAGGGCGTCCCCGGCCTTGAAGAAAACCGGAGGACTGACCCCGTTTCTTGAGTACAGGGCCCGTAGCTTTTTCCGGGCAATGCTAAGCATTTCTTCTGAAATATCAACCCCAATCACCTTTCCTGCAGGACCGACCTTTTGTAGTACCTGAAACGCCATTTCCCCCGTCCCCGTCCCGACATCGAGCACCACCCCGCCGGGTTTTAGCCGGCACATGTCCAGCACGAATCTCCGCCAGCCTTTTATTAGTCCAAAGGTCATAATCACGTTCATCCGGTCATAAACAGGCGCTATGGCTGCAAAAACCCCTTTTACATACTGTTCCTTTTCCGCAAACTGCACTCCCTTTTTAGAAACCATAAACGCCGTCTTTCTCCTTACGCTCCGGCTTTTTTGGCTAGAACAAAACGTCAATCGCCGTGAAGGCCAGGAGTAAAATGCTGATCAGCCCGTTGACGTTGAAAAAGGCCGTGTTTACCCTGCTTAAGTCATTCGGTGAAATGATGGAATGCTCATAAACAAGAAGAACCGCCATGACCGCGATTCCTGCCAGGAACCACCAGCCCAGCCCTAAGAAGAAAAAGATAAACAGAAGCAAGAGAACGCTGAGGGCGTGAAGGGCCCTGGATATGAGCAGGGCATTCTTCAACCCAAAGTTGAGCGGCAGGGAATAAAGGCCGTATTCCCGGTCGAAATCAAGGTCCAGCGTCGCGTAGATGATGTCAAAACCGGCCACCCAAAAAGCGACAACCGCTCCCAGGAGAAAAGCCGTGGGGTCCATCGACCGTGTGACGGCGATCCAGCCGCCCAGGGGAGCAAACCCGTCCGTGGCCCCAAGGATGAGATGGGACAGCCAGGTAAAGCGCTTCGTATAGGAATAGCCGACGAGAAAAAGCATGATTACCGGCGTGTAAACAAGGTGACGGGGGCTGAGTACATACACGCAGTAAACAAAGACTACCAGTGAAAACGCAATGAAAACTTTAACCTCCAGCACGGAGACCAGGCCTCGCGGCAGGTGCCGGCCGGCTGTCCGCGGATTGGCCGCATCAAGGTGCCTGTCGATGACCCTGTTCAGTCCCATGGCGGCGCTGCGGGCGGCGGCCATGGCCAGGGTTATCCAGAATAACTGCCACCAGGAGGGAAAAGCCTTTTGGGCCAGGATGGCTCCCAGGTAGGCAAACGGCAGGGCAAAGACCGTGTGTTCATATTTGATGAGTTCCCCCAGCAGTTTAATCTTTTTCAGGATCAAAGCCATACTCGCGCCATCTCCTAGCCACCAGTTCCTTAATCTGGGGGATCATTTCCAGCTCCCGGGGCCATTCCCGGCGATGACCCTCCTCGGGCAATTTCCTGGTGGCATCAATACCCATCTTGCTGCCATAAAAAGGCGTGGTCGAAGCGTGATCCAGGGCGTCCAGCGGTCCTTCAACAATCGTTACATCCCGCCGGGGATCAATATTGTTGAAAACGCGCCACCAAACCGCAGGCATGTCCTGAACGTCAACATGCTCATCAACCACGATGATCAGCTTGGTAAACATCGCCTGGCTCATCCCCCACAGGGCCTGCATAACTTTCCTGGCCTGTCCCGGGTAACGTTTTTTTATCGAAACCACCAGGCAGTTATGAAAGACCCCTTCCGGCGGGAAGTGCATGTCCACAACCTCGGGAAGCAACTGCTGCAGCAGCGGCAAGAATATTCTTTCCGTAGCCTTTCCCAAAAACGCGTCTTCCATCGGCGGCCTGCCCACGATCGTGGACGGGTAAACCGGGCTTCTCTTGCGGGTCAGGCAGGTCAGGTGAAATACGGGATAATCGTCTGCAGGGGAATAAAAACCGGTGTGGTCCCCGAACGGACCCTCTTTCCTCAACTCCCCGGGTTCCACATAACCCTCAAGGACAAATTCGGCGCGAGCTGGCACTTCCAGGTCGACGGTCCTGCATTTCACCATTTCCACCGGTTCCCTTCTCAAAAACGAGGCGAAGACCATTTCATCCACATCCTGGGGGAGAGGGGCAGTCGCCGCATAGATGGTGGCGGGGTCGCCACCTAAAACCGCAGCCGCTTCCAAGCGTTTTCCTTCTTCAAGGGCGCTCTGCAAATGGCGCGACCCGTCTTTGTGGAGGTGCCAGTGCATTCCCGTGGTTTTGGCGTCATAAACCTGCATCCGGTACATGCCGCAGTTGCGCCGCCCGGTCCGCACATCCTTCGTAAAAACCAGCGGCAGCGTGATAAACCGGCCGCCATCCAGCGGCCAGCACTGCAGGACGGGAAGCGAGAAAAGGTCCGGGTCGGTCTCCACCACTTCCTGGCAGGGGGCGTTTTTTACCATCCTGGGCAGGAATTTTACCGCCTCCGCAGCCCTGGGAACGGCTTTCAGCCTTTCCAGCCAGCCGCCGGCCGCGGCAAACGGCAGTTCAAGGTATTCCCGGATCCTTTCTCCAACTTCGTCCAGGGTTTTTACCCCCAGGGCCATGCTCATCCTTTCCTGGGAACCGAAAAGATTCGTCACCAGCGGGTAGGGAGAACCTTTAACCCTGGAAAAATATAAAGCCGGGCCTCCTTTTTTCACCACCAGGTCCGATATTTCAGTCACTTCCAAAAAAGGGCTTACCTCCGCCTCAATTCTCTTCAGCAAACCTCTCTCTTCCAGCGCCTGTAAAAACTCCTGCAAGTCTGCATAGGCCATACCTGTTCCCTCCCGGTTTGGCGATAACTTTGCCTTAATCCAGTCCCTTATACTTTTCTTCTTGGCCGTGAGTGTAATAGAAACAGGTGCCTTTTAACTCGCTCCAGTAAATCTCTTTTCTTCTTTCCCTATCGTTTTCCCGGTGGTAAATAAGGCGGTACTGGCCTTGCTTGAACACTTTGATGGCCTCAACGAACAAGTCCACCAGGTGATGGCAGCCCTCGCCGCCGCCCACTCTTTCCTTGATCGTTTTAGCGATGCCCTGGCCAACCGCGCACCCTTCCAGGGTTCTGGCTTTTGCTTCCATTTCCTTGCAGATCAACAGGTGCGGCGTCCTGATCATGTCAAACCTGACCTTCTTAATCACGCTGTCATCCAGACCCACAACCAGTTCCAGCACCATCTCATGGATGCTGTCGATCATCGACGCCTGGATGCGCAGGTCGTTCCCGACCTGCTCAACGCTGTAGTTTTTCATCCGGTTGTAAAGATACATGAGATGCTTTCTCCCCCGCCTTGGCCGTATGATTTCCTTGACACTGATAGTAATCCATATTTTTCATAGAGTCAAGGCTGTTTCCGCGGCAGCGTGAACCGCGTTGATTATTTTCCCCGGAGCCTGGCAGTCTCCCACCGCATAAACCTCCGGGACCACCCGGCGGAATTCATCCGCCAGCGAGCTGTCGGGTTTCAGACCGGTGGCTATCACCACCGTGTCCACATCGAGGATCATCTTTTTCCAGCCCTTTTCCTCCACGAGAAGGCCGTTTTCGGTTACTTCCAAAAGCCTGGTTTTCGGATGCAGCTCGACCTGCAGCTCTTCCAGCCGGTCGGTGTAATAGACTATGTCCGACCGCGGGGCATCAAGGTTAATATCAAACATTTCGATCAGGATAACGCGTTTCCCCTGCTCCGCCAGGATTTCTGCAGTTTCTATGCCCACCAGCCCGCCGCCGACGACCGCGCAGTTTTGGCCGGCTTTCTTCTCGCCTTTGATAATCTCAAAAGCCCCGGCCACGTGCGGCAGATCCAGCCCGGGGACCGGCGGGCGATTAACCTTTCCGCCGGTGGCCAGGATTACGGCATCGGGTTTCGTCTCGCTTGCCTTTTGGGGTGTAAACCTCTCTTTAAGCCTTATCTCTACACCCAGCCTGGGCAATATGTTCTGGTAATAGCCGACCAGGTTGCCTATATCGCTGCGCCGGGGCGGGATGGCGGCAAGCTTAAGCAGTCCCCCCAGGGAATCCTGCTCTTCATAGAGGGTCACCCGGTGCCCCCTTATCGCTGCCACTCTCGCCGCCTCCATGCCTGCCGGGCCTCCCCCCGCCACGGCCACTTTTTTGGGGACAGGCGCTTTTCGCAGGCCTTCCATGAACACAGCCTCGCGGCCGGCCGCCGCATTGATGGCGCAGGTGATCCGCTTGGCCTCGTGGAGCCGCCTGATGCACCCTTCGTTGCAGCCGATGCATTTCCTGATGGCCGTAAAATCTTTTTGCGCGGTTTTTTTGATCCATTCCGGATCGGCAATCAGCCCCCTGCCCACGGAGACCATGTCCGCCTTACCTTCCTTGATGATGTACTCGGCCAGGAGGGGATCGTTTATCCTGCCGGCCACGATTACCGGGATGTTTAGAATCTCCTTGAATCTGGCGGCCGCCTTCACATTGCAGCCTTTTTCGACATCCATTCCCGGGATCATCATGTACGGGCGGGCAGCGTTTACGCCCGCAGATACGTGCAGGGCATCCGCGCCAGCCCTCTCCGCTATCCGGCCAACCTGCAGCGATTCCTCGAGCGTCAAACCCCCCGGGGTATAGTCGCTGGCATTCAGGCGTACGGTAACCGGCATATCCGGCCCGACAGCCTCCTTGCACCTTAAGACCACTTCCTCCAGCAGCCTGGCCCTCCCTTCAAGGCCGCCGCCGTACCTGTCAGTCCTGAAATTCGTGTTGGCTGAAAGAAACTGGCTGATAAGGTAACCGTGGGCGCCGTGTATTTCCACGAGGTCGAAACCGGCTTCTTTGGCCCTTACCGCCGCCTTGGCAAAGTTCACGACCATCTCTTCAATCTCAGCCAGGGAAAGGATACGGGGCTGCTCCCCGGCGCCGTAGCCGGAAAAAGCGGAGGAAACGGCCGAAGGGGCCACCGGCTGCTCCCCGGTGACTTCCCGCCTGCACTCCCTGCCGCCGTGGGCAATCTGCAAGGCCACCCTCGCGCCGTGCCTTTTTACGGCCGAGGTCAGCCTGGCCAGGCCGGGAATAAACCGGTCATCAAAAACGTTGATGTTGTACTTCGACCTTCTCCCATTCTGGCTGACGTAGGTCGCTTCCACGATTATCAGCCCTACCCCGCCTGCGGCGCGCTCGGCAAAAAAATCAATCAACCGGTCCGTCACCATGCCATCCTCGTCAGCGTAGTTGCTGGTCATGGGAGGCAGGGCAATCCGGTTTTTAATCTCAACCCCTCCGATTTTAACGGGTGTAAAAAGTACAGACATGATACCAGTACCCCCTTTGGATAATTTTTTCCAGCTTTCCTCCCTTTAGAGCTTGCTTGCGGCCACCGCGGCCTGGCGCACCGCATGCACAATCCGGCCCGGCTTCACGCAGTCGCCGACGGCAAAAGCCTCAAGCCCCGGGATGTTTTTCAGTTCGTTAACCAGCGCGTCGTCCGGCCTGGCACCCACCGCAATGACCAGGAGTTCGGCCTCCAGCTCTTGCTGGGAAACTTCTCCCCCTTGGGTGACATCACCGGTAACATTAGTCCCCGTGACGCTTTTTACGCGGAAATTCGCCCTGAGGTCCACGCCCAGCCGGTTCAACCGCAGCAAAAGATCGGCCCGGGTCAGCGGGTCGGTATCGGCCAGGACCTGGGGCAGCATTTCCACCACGGTAACCCTGTTTCCCTGCTCCGCCAGGTACTCGGCAGACTCGCACCCTACCAGCCCGCCGCCGATGACGACCACTTTCTTGTTGGAATAACGCAGTCCCTTTTCAAGCATGGCGTGAGCGGTGACGGCCGAAGGCGAATCCTGCAGGAACAGGGTGATGGGCTGCCCGCCCGTAGCCACGATAACCGCATCCGGGGCCATGCTTGCAACCGTCTCCGCGTCTGCCTCCACCCCCAGCCTGACTTCTACGCCGGCCCGGCGGACCTGATCGGCCAGGTAATCGATAAACCACGCGATCTTGTCCTTATGTGGAGGAACTTTGGCCAACAGCAGCTGGCCGCCCAGTTCTTTTCTCCTCTCGACAAGCGTAACCCTGTGCCCGTTTTGGCTGGCCAGTATGCTGGCCTCCATTCCTGCCGGCCCGCCGCCGATCACCACGACTTTTTTTGCTTTCCCGGCAGGCTTAACAACCCTCGCTTCCCCTTCATGCCCGACCAGCGGGTTGACGGAGCAGCGGATCGGCAGGTCCTCGAACACCCGCCGGGAAGCGCAGACCAGGCAGGATATGCACTTCCTAATGTCGCCAGCCTTGCCCTGGCGGGCTTTGTTGGGCCATTCTGGATCGGCGATCAGACCCCGGCCGATCGCCACGAAATCAACGCCCGCCTCAATTATCGCCTCGGCCCTGGCCGGGTCGCGGATGACCCCGACCGCCGCCACCGGAACGCCGACCACCTTTTTGACCTCGCCGGCCAGGTAAGCCTTCCACGCTTCCGGAAAAGACATGGGCTCGAGATGGCGGTACGCGGTGTAGCCGTTGCCGGCCGTGACGTGAATCAGGTCCACGGAGGCCTCTTCCAGCAGCTTGGCCCCTCTCTTGGCCTCTTCTAAGGTCAGCCCGCCCTCCATGAATTCATCGCCATTCATCCTGAACAGGATTGGAAAATCGGGACCTACCCGCCGGCGGATCTCTTCCACCACCATCAAGGGAAATCTCATCCTGTTCTCCACACTGCCGCCATATTCGTCGCTTCGCCTGTTGGTATACGGCGAAATGACTTGCCCCAGCAAATAGCCGTAACCCCCGTGAACTTCGACAGCATCAAAGCCGGCCCTTTTGGCCCGCAGGGCCGCCTCGCCGAATTTTGCCGCCAATTCCGCAAACTCTTCGCGCGTAAGCGGGCGGGGCACTTCACCGGCAGCGGTGGCGGGAATGTTTGAAGCGCTGACCGGCTGCGCGCCTACCCGGTAAGACTTTGCCGTCGCCCCCGCGTGGTTGAGCTGAATAGCCGCCTTGCAGCCTTCTTTTGCCTCGTGGATTGTGTCAACCAGGTGGGCCAGCCCCGGAATAAACCTGTCCTCGTCGATCCTGAGTTGGGTCGCCCCGTTGGCGCCCAAGGGGAAAGACACGTTGGCATTCTCAACGATGATCAGTCCTGCCCCGCCCCTGGCCCTTTCCGCGTAATAATCGTGCTGGACCTGACTCACTCCTCCGCCGTCCAGAGCGAAATTGGTGGCCATCGGCGCCATGATGATCCTGTTTTCAACCGTCATCTTTCCAATTTTGGCGCTGGAAAAAAGGTTGGGATACTGCATTGTAAATTCACCTCTTTTTTATTCCCAGCTCGTCCAGCCGGGCTTTTATTCGCTCCCGGACCTCAAAAAACCTGTCGCGGGAAGGCTCGATCCAATCTTTTACGTGTTCAATCCTGTCGTCAATATAAAAGAAATTGTGTTCAGGCGTAACGAAAGCAATCTCGAATCCTTCAGAAGACTGGACAGGAACCCCTTCGGCCAGGCAGGCGACGCACTGCGCCTTACCGGCTTTTTTCAAGTCAAACACGCTGCCCATGCAGACAGGGCATTTCAACCCCGACATTTCATGCTTCGGCGGGACATGTTCGCCTCGCAGCGTTTGGGCCAGCAGCTCGCCCATTCTGGCCGCTTTTTCGACAGCCTCAACCTGCAGGACCGTTTCAGCCGGTCCCGGGCCGTATGCCTCCATCTGGTCCAGTACCTTGTAGCCGTACGACAGGGCAAACTGGTTCAAGAAGGTTGTGCCCATCGGGTTCCACCTGGCGCTGCCGGCTATGCTGATGCTTACCGCGAACCTTTTTTTCTCCTTTAATTCTTCCAGATAAGGCGTAAGCATCAGGCTCCTGTCGATCAGCGTTTTGATCACTGCGCTCGGGCTGAAGATATAGGTTGGTGCCGCCGTCACCAGCCCGGAAGCGTTAACAAGTTTTTCCAGGAGCGCAGGCATATCGTCATCCTCGATGGCGCACTTCCCCTTGTAAACACAAGACAGGCACCCCCGGCAACTTTTTATGTTTAAGTCATGCAGGCGGATGAGTTCGACCTCGAACCCTGACTTATTCACGGCCTCCAGGCACAACTGCGCCAGAACGGCACTGTTGCCCTGCCTCCTGTGCGAACCTACTATCCCCAGCACTTTGGCCATGTTAGCTCTCCCCTTTCTATTAGGAAACGCGGCTTACAAAGCGGCCTCGAGCTGGGCAATGAGCTCGGGCAGCACCCTGCGGGCATCGCCGACGATCCCCACATCGCACATTTCAAACAGCGGGGCGGCCGGGTCATTATTGATGCACACGATGGCTCCCGCCTTGTCAAAGCCCGTGGTGTAGTGCGGCTGCCCCGAGGCTCCCACGCTGATGAACAGCCTGGGCGAGACTGTTTTCCCGCTGACCCCGATCATCCTTGATTCCTCAACCCAGCCGCAGTCGACAAGCGGGCGGGTTCCGCCGATCTCGGCCTTGAGCGTTTTGGCCAGCTGCTTGAGAAGGTCCAGTGACCCGGCGCTTCTCATGCCCCAGCCTCCGGCTACCACCACTTCCGCCGTTTCCAGGCCGTCGGAAGCGGCTTCATCGTGAACCTCCTCCACGGCCCGTATTTTTAAGAGTTCTTCTTTTACGGTCACGGGGACTTTTATCACCTGGGCCAAAGACTCGCTGGAAATCTCCGCCGCCTCGCAGATGCCGGAACGGACCGTGGCCATCTGCGGCCTTTTTTCGGGGCAAATGATTTTGACCATGAAGTTGCCGCCCCAGCCGGGCAGGGAATGAACAACGATCTTCTTCCCGTCGATTTCTTCCAAGTCCAGGTCAACGCAGTGCGCCGTAAGCCCTGTCTCCAGCTTGGCCGCCACCCGTGAAGCCAGGTCGGCCCCGATGCTGCTGCTGCTGAACCACATGATCTCCGGCTTTTCCTCCCTGGCCCAGCCGGCAAGCAGGTCGGCATAGAGGAGCGGCTGGTACATTTCCAGGCTGGGGTGGTCAAAAGCGTAGACCTTTGTCACTCCAGTACCCGCCAGGTCCCGCGCGACTTTGTCCAGCCGGTTCCCGCACACCAGGACGGCTGTTTCTGCTCCAAGCCCGGCCGCTATTTGTTTGGCCTTGTTTATCTTCTCCAGCGAATACTTCTTTACGTTTCCCTGGAAATGTTCCGCAAAAACGCAAACTGCTCCGCTGCTCATTTATATCTTCCCTCCATTCCTTGACATATAAGTAACATCAAAGTGCTCCGACTTTTTTCAGGTGCTCGATGGCCTTTTTGACCGAGTCCGCCGGTTCGCCCGTAAGGATCAGGGCTTTACGGCCTCCTTTGACTTCGGTCATCCCCTGCACCCTTGTCGGGGAACCCTCCAGGGCGTTAGGCGCCAAAAGGCGTATTTTATCCGCGGTGATCATTTTCAGGTCGTACTTTACGGCCTTCATAATTCCCGGCACAGTCATGTTCCTGGGAACGCCCGCGTGTTTGTTTACCGCGATCACCACCGGCAGCTGCGCCTGGTAGACGGCATAGCCGGTTTCTCTGGTCGTTTTGGCCTTCAATTTACCGTTTTCCAAGGCTATTTCCTGGACATGGGCCAGGTGCGGGTATCCCAGGTACTCGGCAAGCTGGGCCGGGACTTGGCCGGTGGAGCCGTCCACCGCGAAGTCCCCGCAGACGACCAGGTCAAAGCTGGCTATTTCTTTTAAGCCCTTGGCCAGTATCTCGGCGGTCAGAAGGCTGTCGGCGCCGGCAAACTTCCTGTCGGTAAGCAAAACTGCCTCATCGGCCCCCATGGCCAGGGCCACTTCCAGGGCTTCCCTGGCCGGCGGCGGGCCCATGCTTACCGCCGTTACGCTCCCTCCGTATTTATCCTTGAAGGAAAGGGCCACTTCCAGGGCATGGCGGTCCAGCGGGTTGACAACCGAAGGGATGCCGGTCCTGATGATCGTTCCCGTCTTGGGGTCAAGCTTGACCCTGGAAAAGTAATCAGGGTGTGGTACATGTTTTACACATACCGCAATTTTATATGACATAATTCTCCCCACCTTCCTTTTTCCCTTACTTCTTATGTCCAGGCAGTCCTAGTCCCTGTCCTGCGCCAGAGCGATCGTGTTGCGCATGATGTTGTCGGCGCCGGCGGCGGATACCATGTCTAAAGCGGTATGGAGCCTGCCGATGATTTTAAATTCTTCCGTGGTGCCGTAACCGCCATGTATTTCGATGGCTTTGTAGCAGTTGTAGACCGCGGTTTCCGAGGCGACCAGCTTGGCCATGGCCCCTTCGCGCGCGCAGTCCCGGGCTTTAATGCCCTGGTCAAGCAGCCAGGCAAACCTGTAGCATAAAAGCTTGGCCTGCTCGACCCTGGTGTCCATGTCCGCCAGCATGTGGCGCACGGAACTGATGTCCAGGAGGCGCTGCTTGCCGCCGATCATTCTTTCTTTGGCGTATTTCCTGGCAACGTCGTAAGCCCAACGGGCGATCCCCAGGCAGGTGCCGGCTCCCCCATGACGCCCCACGGCGCCGATCCCGTCCAGAAGCGGCCCCAGCCCCTTGCCCTCGGCCCCGATCCGGTTGGCCACCGGCACCTTCATGTCTTCGAAGATGATCTCGTCAACCGGGGAAACCGAGGATACTCCGGCCATCGTTTCCCTCCTGCCGGCCAAACGCCCCGGCATGTCTTTTTCCACCGCCAGGCAGTGGATCTTATCCCCTTCGCGGGCCGAAATGAGTACGACGTGGGAATCCTTGCCCCTGGTGATCATCACTTTCCGCCCGTTGACGATGTAGTAGTCTCCTTCGCGCCGGCAGGTCGTGGCGCAGACGTTTGGTGCCGAGCCGCCCGAAGCCTCGGTGGTGGCCAGGCTTCCCATGATCTCGCCCCTGGCCAGCCGTGGCAGGAACCTTTCTTTTTGCTCTTCGTTCCCGTGGTGCTCAATCACCTGCGGGACCAGGCGGTAGCCCCGCAGGTGGGTCCCCAGTGACGGGTAGTGGTAAGCCAGTTCTTCAATCGCCACCATCGCCGCCACGTGGCCCATCATGTTCCCGCCGTATTTTTCGCCGATGGTCAGGCCGATCAAGCCCAGGTCTCCCATTCGTTTAGTAATATGGTACGGAAATTCAGGCTTTTTTTTCAGCTCATCGATGTAAGGCAGCACTTCTTTTTCGGCAAACTCCCGGCACATCTCGCGCAGCATCTGCAAAGCCCTGCCCTCTGCAAAGTCCATCTCTAATCCCTCCTTGCCAATCATGGTTTTTTGTCCAGTTATCCTTTTTCGGCTGTTAATATAATCCTTTCCAGGGGCTCAGGTCGGCTCCGACCCTTTCCAACTCCTCGCCCAGGAAGTTCAGGGCGTTCTTGTACATGACCTTTTCCAGCACGCCGGGCCTTAAATCCAGCTCCTCCCACTGCTTCAGCAGTTCGTCGGTGTTGAAATACGGCCACTCGCTGCCGAAAAGGAACTTGTCCTGGAGGCGGCGGTTCATGTCGTAGAGCATTTCGTGGGGGAAGTACCGCGGCCAGATGCCTGATGTCTCCCTGACCACGTTTCTCTTGTGCAGGGCCACCATGTTGGCCTCCCAGGGCCACGGCTCGCTGGCATGGAGAAGGATGATCTTCAGCCTGGGGAAATCGGCAGCCACTTCGTCCACCTCGAGGGGGCGGCAGTAGCTCATGCAGTACATCCCGTCCCCTCCCGGTCCCCCGCTGCCCAGCCCGGTATAGCCGCTATGGAACTGCACCACTGCACCCAAGTCCTGGCAGAGGTCCCACAAGGGGTAAAACCTTTTGTCGTTGACGTGGAAACGCTGCGAGGCCTGCTGGAACTTGAGCCCGATCAGGTTCAGTTCCTTAATGCACCTCTCGGCCTCCTGCAAGGCGGCCACGCCTTTCCAGGGATCGACCGAGCCCCAGCCGCATAAAAATGCCTCGGGGTGTTCCTTGACAATCTTGGCGACAAAGTCGTTGGTCACAGGCTTCTCTCCGGTGCCGCTCTCGGCGTCCCAGGCCACCGGCGTGCTCTTGATGCCATGCTTCTTTAGGATGCCTACCAGGTCGGCCAGGACCGGCATTTCATCGATGAGGTCCTCCATGGTGCGGTTTCCCGATTTCCCTGTCCAGCGGGGTTCCAGGTATTTCTTTAAGGAAAGGGCATACCGCATGACCGGCGGTACGCCACCGTCTTTAACGCTGGGGTGGGCATGAATGTCAAGTATGGTGTAACCTCTTTCTTCCGGGGTCTTGGGTGCTCTCTTTTCCGTGTCTTTCGACATGTTTTACTCCTCCTCTCATACTTGGCAAGTTTAATAATGGTATAAATAACGCCCCGGCGGCGTACAGCGCCGCTGCGCATTTAATGACTCCCGGGCAGTAAAACTGTCCCAGGGCCGTACGCCGGCCGGCGGCGTCAAAGCTGGCTTAAAATAATTTTCTTTACACGTTACACGCGCTCCACGACGGTGGCAATGCCCTGGCCGCCGGCGATGCACAGGGTGGCCAGGCCGTACTTGACTTTGCGGCGCTTCATCTCGTATAGCAGGGTGGTGAGTATCCTGGCCCCCGAGCAGCCCAGGGGGTGTCCCAGGGCAATGGCCCCGCCGTTGACGTTGACGATGCTCTGGTTCAGGTCAAGCTCTTTGATCACGGCCAGGGACTGGGCGGCAAAGGCCTCGTTCAGTTCGATCAGCCCGATGTCTCCCCAGTTCAGGCCGGCCAGCTTCAGGGCCTTTTGGGAAGCGGGCACCGGCCCGATCCCCATGATCCTGGGATCAACGCCTGCTGCGGCCTGGCTGCGGATTATGGCCATGGGCTTGAGGTTCCTTTTGGCCGCTTCCTCGGCGGACATGACCACCAGCCCGGCTGCCCCGTCGTTGCGCCCCGACGCGTTGCCGGCCGTGACCGTCCCGTCCTTTTTAAAGGCCGGCTTCAGTTTGGCCAGCTCCTCCATGCTGGTCCGGCGCGGGTGCTCGTCGACCTCAAAGATGATCGGGTCGCCTTTCCTCTGGGGAATTATAACCGGGACAATCTCTTCCTTGAACCTGCCCGCCTGGATGGCGGCATGGGCCTTCTCCTGGCTGTTGAAGGCAAAGAGGTCCTGCTCCTCCCGGCTGATGGAATACTTCTCGGCCAGGTTTTCCGCCGTCATGCCCATGGTGAACGAGCCGAACATCTCAATGGGCTGCGACCTGGGCTGGCTCTCGGTGTTTGAATCCACCAGCTCGCCGTTGCCGGCGGTGTAACCGAAGCGGGCGTTGCGCAGGTAGTAGATGGCGGTGCTCATGCTCTCCACCCCGCCGGCGATAACTATGTCCGACAGGCCGCACATGATGGCCTGGGCGGCGTTGTTGACGGCCTGTAGCCCTGAACCGCACTGGCGGTGGACGGTGTACGCCGGGATCTCTATTGGTATCCCGGTCTTGAGCGCCGCCACCCTCGCAATGTTGGGAGCATCGGCCGACTGCTTGGTCTGTCCCCAGATCACTTCGCTGATCGCTTCTTTTTCGATGCCTGTCCTGTTGAGCAGTTCTTCCATCACAATTTTGGAAAGGTCTTCCGCCTGAACATCCTTCAGGGTACCACCCATCCTGCCGCCGGCTGTCCTCACGGCCTCCACGATTACAGCTTCACGCATCTCTTTTTCCCCCTTTTGTTATTTGCCTTTGAATTCAGGTGGTCTCTTTTCAAAAAATGCCGATATCCCTTCCTTCCTGTCTTCGCTGCCAAACAGCACTGTCTGGCCGACGCGTTCCAAAAGAAGGGCGCTGGCCAGGTCCACGTCCATGCCCTTATCGATCACCAGTTTGGCCATCCTGATCGCCAGCGGGCCTTTCTTCATGATCTTTTCCGCCATTTCCCGGGCCGCCTTCATCAGTTCCTCCTGCGGCACAACCTTGTTCACCAGTCCAATCTTCTCCGCTTCCCGGGCGTCGATTAATTCGCCGGTAAAGATTAGCTCCTTGGCCTTGGCCGCACCCACCAGCCTGGGCAGCCGTTGGGTCCCCCCGGCCCCGGGCAGAAAGCCCAGCCCCGGTTCGGGTTGTCCGAACTTCGCGTTCTCGCTGGCAATGCGTATGTCACAGGCCATGGCCAGTTCGCAACCGCCCCCCAGGGCAAAACCGTTCACTGCCGCGATGACCGGCTTCTCCAGACCAGCCAGCTCGGACAGCGCCAACTGGTTCTCATTGGCCAGGGTCTCGACCATCCCCCGTTTTTGCAGGCTGTTCAAATCCGCGCCGGCCACAAAGGCCTTGTCGCCGGCGCCCGTCACAATCAACACCCTGACGCTCTCGTCTTCCCTGACTTCGGCCACGGCCTGCCTGATCTCCTGCACCGTTTCTTTGTTCAGCGCGTTCCTGACCTCGGGGCGGTTTATTGTCAAGACGGCGATACCGTTTTCCTTTTCCAGCAGTATGTTCTGGTAAGTCATCTCCCTAACCTGCCTACTTTTTCAAATCGGGGTATTCATAGACTCCCTTGCCGACTTTCCTGCCCAGCCTTCCCGCCTTCACGTACTTGACGTGCAGCGGGTTGGGACGAAACCTCTCGCCCAGCGTTTCGTAAAGGTATTCCAGGGTATGCAGCCGGGTATCCAGCCCCACCATGTCGATCATTTCAAACGGCCCCATGGGGTGGTTGAGTCCCAGCTTGATGGCCTTGTCAATGTCTTCCGCGGAGGCCACCCCTTCTTGCAGCATCCTGAAGGCCTCGTTGCCGATCAGGGCGTTGATCCGGCTGGTGGCAAAGCCGGGCGCTTCGTTGACCATCACCGTCTCCTTGCCCATTTTTTTGGCCACGGCTTCGGTTACGGCCGCCGTCTCATCGCTGGTCTCCAGTCCCTTGATTATTTCGACCAGCCTCATGATGTGGACGGGAATGAAGAAATGCATCCCGATGCAGCGGTCCGTCCTTTTGGTCACGGAGAAGATCTCGGTAATGCTTAAAGAAGAGGTGTTGGTGGCAAAGACGGTGTGGCCGGGGCAGATCTCATCCAGGGCCTGGAACGTTTCCCACTTCACTTTCAGTTCTTCCGGCACGGCCTCGATGACGAAGTCGGCGTCTTTTGCGCACTCTTCCAGGCTGGTGGTCGTCTTGATGCGCGCCAGCGCGGCCTCGGCTTCTTCTTTGGATACCTTGCCCTTCTCCACCCCTTTGAACATGTTTTTGCTGATCCCGTCAAACGCCTTCTGGCAGGTCTCGGGTGTCCTCCCTCGCAGGGACACCTCATAGCCTCCCAGGGCGGCCACGTGGCATATCCCCTGGCCCATCTGCCCGGATCCCCCAATAACCGCTATTTTTTTCACTTCCATTGTTTTTACCTCCCTTTATTATGAAATTTTATATATTTTTATATATTAATTACTAACCGCCCGTCCTTTTTTTGCCGGCCAGTTCAATAATCTTCCGGTAAGCTCTCAACACGATGTCCTCCTCGCCAGCCGCCTTCCAGCGGTCTACTGAACATCCGGCCACCACCACCTCGGCAAGGCTGTCTTTCCGGCTTGTGCAGTCGCTTTCGCAGCCGCTGACGGTCAGCCAGAAATCAGGAGACCTTTCGTCCCCCTCATAGACGACCTGCAATTTCATTCCAGCCTGGACAAGAAGCCGCAGTATTTTTTTTGTTATTTCCTCCCTGTCTATTCCCGGGTTGCAGCCCCCGCAGTACCGGATGCCCAGCCTGACCGGATCTCTTCCTCCCCCCAACTAGATGACTCCCTTTTCCTTTAATTCGCCGACCATTTTTTTGTCAAAGCCAATCCTGGAAAGCATCTCTTCAGTATGCTCCCCCAAAAGGGGCGCGGCCTTGGCCACTTTCCCAGGGGTTGCGGAGAGCTTGATCGGCACGCCCAGCTGCTTGATCCTGCCGGCCACCGGGTCGTCAACTTCCACGACCATCTCGCGGTGCAGGACCTGCGGGTCTTCCATCATTTCGGCAACGTTATTGACAGGCGTAACGCAGTAGTCGCCGGCGAACATCATTTCCTTGACCCATTCGTCGCGGGTCTTTGTTTTAATAATCTTCTTCAACTCCCGGCGGATGTAGTCCTGCTTTTCCCTGTCCCCGTACTGGATGGGGACAAGGTCCTCGCGCCCCAGCTTCTTGCAAACATTCTCCCAAAACTTCTCCTCCATTGCGCCTACGGCAATGTGCCTGCCGTCCGACGTCTCGTAGGGCAAATAGCTGGTCAGGCCGCCGGCGGCCAGTTCTTCGCCTCGCTTAATCAGCTCTCCCGCCAGGTAGCAGGCAACCGGCCGGATCATCCAGCTCACCGTGCCGTCCAGCATGGCCACATCAATGAACTGCCCGATCCCCTCTCTTTCCCTCGCCAGCAGGGCCAGGAGAATCCCGGACAGGGCCATCAGCGCGCCGCCCCCCAGGTCGGCCACCTGGGTCGCCGGGATGATGGGGTCTCCTCCCGGCTCACCGCAGAGATCCAAAAGACCGGCCAGCGCAATGTAGTTGAGGTCATGGCCAGGAAGCAGGCGGTAAGGTCCGTCCTGCCCGTAACCGCTTAAAGAACAGTAAACGATGCGCGGGTTAACCTGCTTCACGGCCTCGTAGCCTACCCCCAAACGGTCCATCACCCCGGGCCTGAAGCTTTCCACGAGCACATCGGCCTGTTCGCACAGCTTAAGCAGTATTTCTTTGCCCTCTGGTTTCTTCAAGTTCAGGGTCATGCTTTTTTTATTGCGGTTAACCAGGAGGTGAATCGCCCCGACTTTATTGATGTAGGGAGGCCATTCCCTCATGTAGTCGCCGCGCCCCGGTTCCTCCACCTTGACGACCTCGGCCCCGAAGTCGGCTAAGAACATGGTGCAGTAAGGACCGGGAAGAAGGCGGGTCAGGTCCAGGACCTTGAGACCGGAAAGGGCTTCTTTCATCATATATCCCTCCTTAATAAAAATGTGGGATAAGCCTGTTTTGGGGCTATTTTTTCTGCTCCATTCTCTGCTTGTACCTTTCATACCCCGGGTGCCTCCGGTACAGTTCCCTGCGCAGTTCGGCGCGGAAATCGGGGTGCGCGATCTCGATGAGCGCCTCTCCCCTTTCCCGCAAGGTCTTGAATCTCAGGTCCGCTATCCCGTATTCGGTGACGACGTAATGGACGTCGTTGCGGCTGGTGGTCACCGAGGCGCCCTGTTCCAGCCAGGGCACGATGCGCGACAGCTTACCGCCGGCGGCCGTCGAAGTCATGGCGATGATCGATTTTCCGCCCGGGCACTGCGCCGCCCCGCGGATGAAGTCGACCTGGCCGCCCACGCCGCTGTACTGTTTCGTGCCGATGCTGTCGGCGCAGACCTGGCCCTGCAGGTCGACCTGGAGGGCGCTGTTGATGGCGACCATTTTATGCTGCTGGGCCACGATCCATGGGCTGTTGGTATAGTCGACAGGCCACATCTCCACCATGGGGTTGCCGTTAATGGTGTCATACAGCTTTTGCGAACCCTGGATAAAAGTAGCGATCAATTTGCACTTGTGCATGCTCTTCTTGCGCCCGGTGAGCGCTCCGGCTTCGTAAAGGTCGACGCACCAGTCGGCCACCATTTCGGTATGAACGCCGATGTCCTTCTTGTCGACGAGCAGCGAGGCAACGGCGTCGGGGATGGAGCCGATACCCATCTGCAGGGTTGACCCGTCTTCGACCAGTGAAGAGACGTGCCTGGCGATCTCTCTTTCCACCTCGGTGATGGCCGGTTTCCCCGTGGTGATGATCGGGCGGTCGCTTTCCACGATGTAATCAAGCTCCGAAACATGCACAGGCCGGCCACTGGTCCAGGGGTACTGGGCGTTAACCTCGGCCACCACGCACTTGGCCGCTTCCATGGCCGCGATGGTGTAGTCGGCGCAGACTCCCAGGCTGCAGAAGCCGTTTTTATCCGGCGGGGTAAGCTGGATCAAGGCCACGTCGACCGGCAGGATGCCCCGCTGGTAGAGCCAGGGTATCTGGTGAAAAAAGATGGGGACAAAGTCCGCCCGCCCGTCGTTGACGGCTTCGCGGGCCGAAGCGCCGATAAACAGGGAACGGTGGCGGAAGTTCTTTTCATATTCCGGTTTGCAGTACTCGGACGGGCCCATAGAAATCATATGGTCGATCTCCACGTTCTCCAGCTCGGGCGCGCGCCTGACGAGTGCTTCCACCAGGGTCTGCGGCTCGCCGCAGGCGAAGCCAAAGACGACCCGGTCGTTGGATTTCACCACTTTGACGGCTTCATCGGCGGTGGTGAGCTTCTTTTTGTAGAGATCCTGCCATTTGGTCATTGATTTAACCACCTTTCTGCCTCATTATTTTAAGTCACGCCGGCCAAAGCCGGCGTGACCCATGCAAACCATCCCGCTGTCCAAGAATACTTCCCAATCAGATTTTGTCCAGTTCTTCCAGGGACTTGCCCTTGGTCTCGTAGCCGATGGCCCAGATCAGGATAACCGCCAGGATATAGAAGCTGGCCATGACCCCGATGGCCTTTGCCACCCCGATTATATCGGCCATCGCGCCGACCGCCATGGGGCCAAAGGTCGAACCGATGCGGGCAATGCCCATGTAAGCGATGCCCATCCCCGTTGCCCGCAGCCAGGTCGGCCACAGCTCGGAACCGTACA
>JANLFJ010000007.1 GCA_024655825.1 Peptococcaceae bacterium
GCTTAAAATTACGTGAAAATGGTCTAAAAAAATTTATTTCGTAAAGTCATGCTAGCCTATAAAGTTACCAAAGCTTCAGCTTCCGACATCATAGAAGGGCATGCCTTACTTGAACAGATGGAAGAAAAGCAGCCGGAAATTTTAGAGAAAGCGGAAACAATAGGGGGCGACAAAGGCTATGATGATACAAAACTGATCGAGAAGTGCTGGGATCAATATCAAATCAAACCGGTGATCGACATACGCAACATGTGGAGAGACGGGGAAGAAACGCGCCTGCTTAGCGGAAGAACCAATGTAGTATATAACTACAAAGGCAACGTATATTGCTACTGTCCGGAAACAGGTACTCAACGAGAAATGGCCAATGGGGGATTTGAAAAAGACCGAAACACCTTGAAGAAAATATGTCCGGCCAAGCAGTACGGAATCACCTGCCAGGGTCAAGACACATGTCCGGTGGCACAAGGCCTGCGAATTCCGCTTTCGGAAGACCGAAGAATCTTTACCCCGATTGATCGCGCAAGCTACAAGTGGGAAAAAGAATATGACAAACGTACCAGTGTGGAACGAGTGAACAGCCGGTTAGACGTCTCCTTTGGTTTTGAACTGCACACCATCCGCGGTATGAATAAGATGAAACTAAGGTGTGGATTGGCGCTGTGTGTCATGCTGGCCATGGCTGTAGGACGAATTAAAGAAAAACAAAGAGATAAAATGCGAAGTCTGGTGGCCGCAGCCTAAAAAAATATTATCCACATGTGGATAACTTTTCCGATAGAAATATCCACAACCCTAAACTGTGGATAACAGGATAGGTGTCTTTATTTTCATGGTAAATAGAGGAAATTATTGAATCAACTTAAAAATTAGTCCTAAATTAAGGGAAGCAATTCAATTTTTCTATTGAATATGCTTGATTTGCGATTAGAAAATCATAAAAATAGCTTACATCGCAAAAAGCTCATAAAAATAATATATTGAGTAATTTCAGCAATTGTAGTACAATATAGGCGTAATGGTAGGAATAAATAGAAAAATTGTCAAATTGTGTCGAATAATGACGAATCCAAGGAAGGCGGTAAAAGGTGTTGTTAGGTGCGCTCCATATTGAGACGATTCAAATAATTATAATAAATACACTTTTCGTTTCCATTCCGGAGGAGTTATACTTAGTGCTCTTTACATATATCATGATGGGCGAGTTCGACCAGTGGGAGGACGAGGACTGCAGGAAACTTTTCCAGCCCTGGGACTATTCGAGGGTCTTAATCCCAGCGGTGGCCTCGGCGGCAGTCTCCAACATATTGAGGTACACGGGGGCAAGCCCGGATATAGTTACATTAGGCACTTTTTTGGCGCTTTTTTTCGGGATTGTGGCGATGGGGGACGTTCTCAACAACGCCGGAGCATTGAAGTGGATAGGGAAGGCCTTTTTCTTTTTAATTCTAAGTATATTATCGGCAGGTCTATGCGAGTTATTATACGTGCCCTTTTTGCTGTACGGTACGGGAGAAAGCCTGCTCACTATCAACGAGAACCTATTCTTGAATTTTATTTTTTCATTGCCGTCAAGGTTCCTGGAGTATTCCCTGCTCGTCTTTCTCCTCGCCCACAAGCGTTCCCTACTTAAAGCGCGAATAATCAAAATAATTTTTGAGAGCAAGGTGCTGGTGGCACTCACTATTGCGGCCCTTTTAATTAATCTATATTTTTATTTGATTATGTACAATGTTGTATGCTATGAAAAAGCGCTGGTTGCTCTTCCCGCAGGCCTGCGCCTGGCCGCGGTCCTCGGCGTTTGCCTTTTCCCCGTCGTCAACCTGTCGGCCTTGGTCTGGTGCATTTACTATCTGAAAAACAGCGAGACCGCTAAAAAAAAGGCTGCCTCGGCAAGCCTCCGCAAAATCGTAGCGGAAATAAAGGCGTACCCGGAAGGCGGGAACCGCGACCACCTGGTCTGGGCCTTGAACGGCCTGGCCGTGAACCTGGAGGAGGTTGCCGACGAGCTGTACAGTGAAGAGCAACAAGGTCCAAAGAGGAGGTGAGCAACGTTGAAGAGACTGGACAACCTGGTGAAACGGATAGCCCCTGTGGTCTGCAGCCTGGTCATGTTAGCTGCCGTCTATGGAGGAGCAAAGGCGGCAAGCATATGGGGATTTTACCAGCCAAGAACACCCAAATGCCTGAGATAGCCCTAAAATGACGCTCTGTTCGTACCAATTGACGTGGGGGGCGAGCCCCCACTCTTTTTTTGCGCCGGGGGACTCCAGCCGGCTGGCGAAAAGCGAAAGGGAGAGGATTTACCTCTCCCTGGCCTGCCGCGCGCCCGCAAGCGCTTCCGTTTTCGCTTTGATTTCCCGAGCCAGCTCCAAATAGACCACGTTGGCGGGGTCGCGCACAAAGGCGTCGAGGTCGCCGGGCAAGTGCCTCAAATACGGGTCTTTTATCTCGGAGTGCCCCAAAAGGAAGTCTATGGAGACGCTGAAGAAATCGGCGAACTGCTTGAGTTTCTCAAAAGGAGGCTCTCTTTTATTGATGACGTAGCCGCTGAAGGTCGGCGGCTTGATGCCCAGCACTGCCGCCACTTCTTGCTGTTCCATGCCTTTTTCTTTTACCAGCGATTTTAATCGTTCTCCCAGTGTGGTTCCCGAACCCATGTGTTCACTTCCCATCGGCTTTACACTCTATACAGCATTATACAGAAGCACCTCACTATATGTCAATATTCGAAATATTATGCAGTATCCATAAAGGATAAATATTTATGTAAAATGTCAACGAAACAGGTTGACAATACTCAAATCGGATAGTAAAATATGCTTAGATGGAAGCATATAACAAAATTACTAATAATAGGCGACATAATTCGGCACGATTCGACACGCATAACGTAATATAATAAAATCATAACATTGCGAAACGCAGGAGCGATCGCAAAGAAAGAATTAATAAAAGAAGGAGTGCATGGAAAATGGAAAACACGAAAAATGTGAAAAGAAGTTGGGTGTCCGATGTGCTGGCGATTTCGGCCATAATGGTGCTGCTGTATGTTTTATACTATTTGATAAAAGTGCTTCTGCAGGGGTTTTTGGTTTCTTGCGGGTTGAACATTCCTGTTCTGGTCTACGAACTGGCAATCGTGGCCCTGTGGTGGGTTGGAATTTACATCGCGATTAAAAAATATAAACCGTAAACTATACCTGGCAGGGCTTGGCAAAGCGTCTGATTGTGAATATGGCTATGGAATCTTGTCCTGCTGCTGAATTTGGTTTTCTAAGGATGTTTAACGCTCTCTTAATCGATATTAAAGCGGGAGAACTTACGGTAGCCAGACGCGTATAACTCAGCTGCTTCCTACCCACAAAGCTTTTAAGGCAATGGATAAACCTTTAAAATCCGGATGTTCTACCACGTCTTCATCCATCCCGGCTGCAACCAGGGTGTATGCGCCATCCCTGAGGGAAAAACATTCGAGGGTTTTTTCATCGGGATTGACCAGCCAATAGTGTTGCACTTGAACCCGTTGGTAAATCCGCAGTTTTTGAAGCCGATCCTTGCGGCTGCTGGAAGTAGAGAGGACTTCAACCACCAGCGCGGGCGGACCATCAATCCGGGTATCTTTCACTATCCGTTTTTGTTCCCCCGACACGTAGAACAAGTCTGGCTGAACTACGGTAATATCATGGAAGGTCACATCCAACGGCGCGCCGAAGATTTCTCCTTCGGGATCATGCTCCCAAAAATAATCTTCCAAGATCCGTTGGAGCCTGCGGGAGACTCGTTGGTGCATAACATTAGGGGAGGGCTCTCTGATCAACATGCCTTCGAGAATCTCGAAACGATAGCCTGGTTCCTCCGGCAGTTCCAGATAGTCCTGGTAAGTGAACCTCTTAGGGGGTTCGCTTTTGTATACGGCTGTTTTTTCCTTAACTGAACCAGTCAGCGCGCTGATTACATCAGCAAGTTTATAACGATATTGCTTGCTGCCCAATTCGATGTAGGGTATTTTATTCTCTCTTGTGTATCTCCAGATTGTTTCCACGGAAAGATCCAAGGCTTCGGCCAAAACCTGGGCGGTTATCAGTTCCTTATCTCCAGCCATAATAACACCTCCATGTCAATTATATGCAGAATATAAACCAAAAGCAACCAAAATCAACCGAAATCAACCATGGCTATTGCAGATAAGCATGAAGCCTCAGAAAGTTATCTTGTATGGCTCTTGAGCGTTTTCCTTTAATTGACTTGGCAATTCTTTTTTTATATAATTCAATAAGGGTGGTACCGCGAGCAGACCTCTCGTCCTTTGGGGATGGGAGGATTTTTAAATTCAGACCAAGAGTCAGGAAGGTGAATTAACGGTGCAGGAGAAGTACGACTTCAAGAAAATAGAAAAGAAATGGCAGGGAAAGTGGGCGGAGGACAGGCTGTACAAGGTCACGGAGGACCCCGGCAAAAAGAAATACTACTGCCTGGAGATGTTTCCTTACCCATCGGGCAACCTGCACATGGGCCATGTTCGCAACTATTCCATAGGCGACGTGGTGGCCCGTTTCAAGACGATGCAGGGATATAACGTGCTGCACCCGATGGGCTGGGACGCCTTCGGCCTGCCGGCGGAGAACGCCGCCATCAAGCACGGGGTGGCCCCGGCCAAGTGGACGCTGGACAACATCGACAACATGAGGCGGCAGCTTAAGTCGATGGGAATAAGTTATGACTGGGACCGGGAAGTGGCCAGCTGCCTGCCCGATTATTATAAATGGACCGAGTGGCTGTTCCTCCAGTTTTATAAAAACGGCCTGGCATACAAGAAAAAGGCGCATGTCAACTGGTGCCCAAGCTGCGCGACGGTGCTGGCGAATGAACAGGTCATCGACGGGGCCTGCGAACGCTGCGAGACGATGGTGGAGAAAAAGGCCCTGGAGCAGTGGTTCTTCCGCATCACCGACTATGCCCAGGAACTCCTGGATTACCTGGAGAAGCTGCCCGGATGGCCGGAAAAAGTGAAGACCATGCAGGAAAACTGGATAGGCCGCAGCGAAGGGGCGGAGATTCATTTTACCGTCGAAAAGACGGGAGAGAAGATACCTGTTTTTACCACCAGGCAGGATACTGTCTTCGGGGCCACGTACCTTGTCCTGGCTCCCGAACACCCGCTGGTGGAGGCTCTCATCGCCGGCACAGAATATGAACAGGCTGTCCGGGATTTTGTCAAAAAAGTCCAGCAGATGACGGAAATAGCCCGGACATCAACGGAAACGGAAAAGGAAGGGATTTTCACCGGGTCATACGTCATAAATCCCGTCAACCGGGAAAAAATCCCGGTCTGGGTCGCCAACTACGTATTGTACGAGTACGGGACAGGCGCCGTGATGGGCGTGCCGGCCCACGATGAAAGGGATTTCGCCTTCGCCAAGAAATACGGCCTGCCCATCCGCATTGTCATCCAGCCGTTTGACCGGCGGCTGGAACTGGAAGAGATGGAAGACGCCTACACCGGCGAGGGGGTCATGGTCAATTCCGGCAAGTTCGACGGTCTCCCCAACGAGGAAGGGAAAAAAGAAGTCGCGCGCTGCCTGGAAAGCGCCGGCGAAGGCAGGGTGAAAATAAACTACCGCCTCAGGGATTGGCTCATTTCGCGCCAGCGGTACTGGGGAGCGCCTATTCCCATAATATACTGCGACAAGTGCGGGACGGTTCCCGTTCCGGAAGAAGACCTTCCGGTCATGCTGCCCCTGGACGTCGAATTCAGGCCGACCGGGGAGTCGCCCCTCAACCATATTCCCGAGTTTCTCAACACGACCTGCCCGAACTGCCAGGGACCGGCCCGGCGGGAGACGGACACCATGGACACCTTTGTCTGCTCGTCCTGGTATTTCTTGCGCTTCTGCGATCCCCAAAACGGCCAGGAGGCCTTCAGCAAGGAAAAGGTCGATTACTGGATGAATGTCGACCAGTATATCGGCGGGGTGGAACACGCCATCCTCCACCTCATGTATGCCCGTTTCTTTGTTAAGGCGCTCAACGACTTTGGCCTGGTGAGCGTGAGAGAGCCGTTCCAGAACCTCCTGACCCAGGGCATGGTGCTGAAAGACGGTTCCAAAATGTCCAAGTCCAGGGGCAACGTGGTCAGCCCGGAGGAGATTATCCAAAAATACGGCGCGGACACGGCCCGGCTGTTTATTCTTTTTGCCTCGCCGCCGGAACGCGACCTGGAGTGGAGCGACCAGGGGGTCGAGGGCTGTTACCGTTTCATTAATCGCGTCTGGCGCCTGGTATACAGCTACTTGAACGACCGGGGGAAAGACGACCTGCGGACGGAAAAAGAGCTTACGCCCGCCGACAGGGAACTGCGCCGCCTGCTGCACGGGACCATAAAAAAGGTAACGGACGACATAGAACAGAGGTTCAATTTTAATACGGCGATCAGCGCCGTCATGGAGCTGGTAAACGGCCTTTACCATTACCGGGAAAGGGAGGACCAGCACATGGGCCTGCTCAGGGAGGCCATTGACACCCTCATCGTCTTGCTGGCTCCCTTTACCCCGCATTTGAGCGAAGAATTGTGGGAACTGGCGGGATACAAGGAGAGCGTTCATCTCCAGCCCTGGCCGGCTTACAGCAAGGACGCCCTTCTCGCCGAAGAAATAGAGGTCGTTCTACAGGTTAACGGCAAGGTTCGCGACAGGCTGACCGTGCCGGCCCGGCTTACCCCCAAGGAACTGGAGCAGGCGGTCCTGGCGATGGACAGGGCCAGGGCGGCCGTGGAGGGCAAGTCTCTGGTCAGGGTGGTAACCGTGCCGGGCAAGCTGGTAAACATAGTGGTGAAATAAGACAGGCTTTGTTAAGCTGACGGGAGGAAGGCAAATGAAAACGATCATGAGCGGCAACGAGGCGGTGGCCAGGGGAGCCTATGAAGCGGGCTGCAGTGTGGCCGCCGCCTATCCGGGCACGCCGAGCACGGAAATACTGGAAAGCACCGCCGCATACAAGGAGATTTATTCCGAATGGTCCACGAACGAAAAAGTCGCCCTGGAAATAGCCTGCGGGGCTTCCATTGCCGGGGCTAGGGCCCTGGCCGCCATGAAGCACGTGGGATTAAACGTGGCGGCCGACCCCATGTTTACCGCAGCTTACACGGGCGTTAACGGGGGGCTGGTGATCGTTACGGCCGATGACCCCGGCTGTCACAGTTCGCAGAACGAGCAGGACAACCGCAACTACGCTCCTTTTGCCAAGGTGCCCATGCTTGAACCCTCCGACAGCCAAGAATGCAAGGATTACCTTAAGCTTGCCTTTGAATTGAGCGAGAGGTTCGATACTCCCGTGCTTTTGAGGATGACAACGAGGGTTTGCCACAGCAAGGGGCTGGTCGAGCTGGGGGAGAGAGTTGAGGCCGGCGTTAAGGAATATAAAAAGGACGCCGCCAAATACGTTATGGCGCCCGCCAACGCCCGGGCCAGGCGCGCGATATTGGAAGAAAGGCTTGGCAGGCTGCGGGAGTATGCCGATACCTGCCCCTGCAACAGGATCGAGTGGGGAGACAAAAGGATCGGGATCATCACCAGCGGCATTTCTTACCAGCATGCCCGCGAGGTTTTCGGGGAAGGCGCCTCCTACCTGAAGCTTGGGCTGACCTACCCCCTGCCCGACAGGTTGATAAGGAAATTTGCCGGCGAGGTCGGAAAAGTGTACGTCATCGAGGAAAACGACCCCTACCTGGAAACGCACGTCAGGTCGCTGGGCGTTGAGTGCCTGGGCAAGGAAGTTCTTCCCGCCTGCGGCGAGCTGAGCCCCGAGGTGATCAGGAAAGCCCTCCTGCCGGCGGCGGGCGAAAACGGGTACAGCGTGGAAGCGGAAGCGCCTTCCCGGCCGCCGGTCCTGTGCGCGGGGTGCCCGCACCGCGGACTATACTATGCCTTGAGCAAGCGCAGGGATGTGGTGGTGGCCGGGGATATCGGCTGCTACACCCTGGGCGCGATGCCGCCCCTGTCGGTGACCGATACCGTCATCTGCATGGGAGCAGGCATTTCCGCGGCCGTAGGAATGGAAAAAGCCTTCAAAAAGGCGGGCCGAAAAAGTAAAGTGATCGGCTGCATCGGGGATTCCACGTTTTTCCACTCGGGGATCACCGGGCTGATCGACGCCGTGTACAACAAGAGCAGTGTGGCCATCTGCATCCTCGACAACAGGACCACCGCCATGACCGGTCACCAGGAGAACCCGGGAACAGGGAAAACGCTGATGGGCGAGGATGTCCCCGTCATTGAAATAGAAAAGATAGTTAAAGCCGTGGGCATCAAGGAAGAAAACATCAGGGTCATTACCCCGTATGACCTGGTCCAAACGGAAAAAGCGGTCAGGGAAGCCTGTGAGGCGACCGAACCTTTTGTCATTATCAGCCGGGAGCCGTGCGCCCTGCTCAAAGAGGTGCAGAAGGAACGCCGGGGACGGCGATGCGAGATTGATACCGAAAAATGCAAGAAATGCAAGGCTTGCCTGAAAATAGGCTGTCCGGCCCTGGTCTTTAAAGAAGGCCAGGTTGTCATCGACGGGTCGATGTGCAACGGCTGTACCCTTTGCCTGCAGGTATGCAGATTTGACGCTGTAAAAAAGGTGGGTGACTGACATGACCAGAAGCGTTTTGCTGGTGGGGGTAGGAGGGCAGGGTACTATCCTGACCTCGAAGGTGCTTGCCGGCGGGTTGATAAAACTGGGCCACGACGTGAAGATGTCGGAGATTCACGGCATGGCCCAGCGCGGGGGGAGCGTTACCACCCAGGTCAGATACGGTGAAAAGGTGTATTCCCCCAGCATCGGCAAAGGGGAGGCTGATGTACTGGTGGCCTTTGAAAAAGTGGAAGCCCTGCGGTGGCTTCCCTGGCTCAAGAAAGGCGGCACGCTCATTGTCAACGATTACGAAATATACTCCCTGCCCGTGTTGACCGGCGCAGAGAACTACCCGGAGGGCATCGTCGAACAGCTGGAGAAAGCGGTGGAGAGAATTATTGTTCTGAACGCCGCCAAGATTGCCGCGGACCTGGGCAGCATAAAGGCCCAGAACATAGTCTTGCTGGGGGTGCTGGTTAGAGCCCTCGGCCTGGACGGCAAGGACGGCCCGGACTGGCTGAAGATGGTCAGGGAAAACGTCCCCGCCGGGCTCAGGGACCTGAATGCAAGGGCCTTCGAGGCCGGGATGAACGCATAAACAAAAGTGACCCAACTACCTTACGGCCAGTTTTTGCATTTCGAAACTGCTGTCTTTTTTTGTTATACAGCTGTGGTATTTCCAGCAGGTATCGTCGCGTTCAGGAAAATCAAGCCGGTAGTGGCAACCCCGGCTTTCCTGGCGAAAGAGGGCGGCCCGGCAAATCATTTCGCCGACCAGGAGCATGTTTTTTACCTCGAGGGCCCTGGCTATTCCCGCCTGTAACCGGCTTAAAGGCAGTTCTTTGAGTTTTATGATCTCCTCCAGGGCACGGGTTAAATCCGGGCCGTTCCTTATTACTCCCACCTTTTCACACATGAGGAGAGCCAATTGGCGCCTGACAGCGGCGGGGTCCGCCGCAGCGGGGTTGGAGGTCTCCTCCAGAAGAAGGCCGGCTTTCTTGTTAATCTCTTTTACCAAGTTGTCTTGCATCAAAGCGGGAAAACTGCAGCCGCCGCTGTATGCGGCAGTTAATCCCGCCTGTTTGCCGAACACAAAGGCTTCGGAAAGAGCGTTGCCCCCCAGCCTGTTGGCCCCGTGCAGACCGCCTGTCACTTCACCGGCGGCAAAAAGTCCCTGCAGGGCGGTTTTGCCCTGGAAATCGGATTTTATCCCGCCTATGCAGAAATGAGCTGCTGGGGTCAGCGGGATTTTTCTTGTTCTTGGAAAACAGCGTTTTTCCAACCATTCTTTCAGCTGCCAAGTGCCCTCCTTATCAAAAACCGCCGCTCCTTTTTGCCAGTCTTCTTCCGTAACGGATGAAAAATCGAGGTGTGCGTTTTTTTCCATGATAATGGCCCGGGAGGTTAAATCCCTGGATTTTATTGCTGCAGGCCGGGAGATGCCGTATTTGTGGATGAGGTTCTCTTCTTCGTTGTTTTTGAGGGCAGCGACCTCCGCCGATACGGGCGGCAGGACAACCACCTTGTGGTTAGAATCATTAATGACGGCGCAAAGGGGATAAAACTGGACGAATTCCATGTCGATCAGTTCCAGTCCGGTACGGGCGGCCATTGCATAGCCGTCGCCTGTTATGGAAGACGGGTTGTCGTTGTTATGATAGATGGCCGCCGCGCCGCCGGCGGCGAGTATCACCGACTGGGCCAGGAACAGAGCGGGTTCTTCTGTTTTCTGGTGGTAACCCCAGGCGCCCAGGACACGGTTTTCCCTTACAACAAGCTCCCAGATCAGGTAAGGGTGAATAAAGTCAACACCTATTTTTTTTGCGTAGGCTCGCAGGGGTAAAACGATTGAAGCACCGCGGGAAAAAGGGCTTTTTGCCTTGCAAAAACAGCCGTCGGGCCTTTCTTCCAAAGGAACTCCCATCATGACCAGCTCGCCGAGGTCTTCTTCGGCATGTTCTGTCAGGTAATTAACCAGTTCGCTTTCGTTCAGGCCAAGGCCGCTTTGCAGGGTGGCTTTGCGGTACTTTTCCTTGGTAAAGGTCCCCCCCGGTTTGCTAAAACCGGCATTGCTGACCGTGGTGCAGGTGGCTGCACCAGGCCCATACTTGGAGACTGCCAGTACCTGTTTGCCGAGGCGGCGGGCAGTAACAGCGGCCGCGAGTCCCGCCGCCCCGCCGCCAATTACCAGCACGCCGGTGGTAAAAGTTTTCATTGCTGTACCTCCTCGTTGTTGTGGTGAGCATTCAACCATTTTTATATTATGATAATAATTATACAGGTAAAAAAGACGAATTTACATCACGGATTCAGCCGGGCTTTTCGGCTGCGGGGTAGGAAAAACGACGTTTTTTGAGTAAAATATAAATTAAGATAAAATAGAATTAAGAAAAAGGAAAAAATCGCGGCCTTGTCCCGAATGGGCTAGGGCCGGAAATGGGGCTTTTGTATGACAAGTTTCGGTTTCGTCAGGGCTGCGGTAGCCTCGCCTGAACTAAGGGTGGCCAACCCGTCCTACAATATCCTCAGAATTATGGAACTGATGAAGGAGGCGGAAAAGAGGGACGCCGCCCTGGTCGTCTTTCCCGAGCTTTCCATAACCGGGTACACCTGCGGCGACCTTTTCAACCAGCGAATCCTCCTGGACGGGGCACTCCTGGCCTTAAGGGAACTGCTTGAAAAAACCAGGGACTGCTGCATACTGTCTGTTGTGGGTCTTCCGCTGGCCATCGACAGCCGGCTTTACAACTGCGCGGCCGTCTTATTAAAAGGCCGTATCCTGGGAGTGGTTCCTAAGATGCACCCGCCCAGCTACAGGGAGTATTACGAAAAAAGGTGGTTTTCTCCAGGTTATGAAATAAGCCGGGAGACGGGGGAGATTGAGCTTCTCGGCACGAGGGTCCCTTTCGGCAACCTGGTTTTCAGATCGCAAAAGCCCGGTTTTACGCTTGGTGTTGAAATATGCGAGGACCTGTGGACCCCGATACCGCCCAGTTCTTTTCTCTCCCTTTACGGGGCGCAGGTGATCGCCAACCTTTCTGCGAGCAATGAACTGGTGGCCAAGGCAGAATACAGGAAACAGCTGGTATCGCAGCAGAGCGCCAGGTGCGTGTGCGCTTATCTCTACGCAAACGCCGGGGTTTTTGAGTCTACGACGGATATGGTATTCAGCGGCGACTGCCTCATTTGCGAGAACGGCAGGGTCCTGGTCGCCGCCCGGAGGTTTGCCAGGGAGAGCCGTGCCTGGTTCGCGGACCTTGACCTGGATGTCCTGGAGCATGACCGGCGGGTGATAAAAAGCTTTGCGGACAACCGGAGTTTTGCCGCCGGCCCGATTAAATACAGGACGGTTGATTTTGCCCTGGACAAGGTCTTAGAGCCTCTTAACAAGGGCGTTGAGAGGAAAATAGACAAAAACCCCTTTGCCCCCGGCGAACCTTCAACTATAGACGAGAGGTGCAGTGAGATTTTCAACATCCAGGTGGCCGGCCTGGCCAGGCGGATGGAACACACCGGGTCGAAATTTGCCGTCGTGGGGGTATCCGGGGGGCTTGATTCGACCCTGGCCCTGCTGGTAGCCGCAAGGACTACGGATCTGCTGGGGATTTCCCCGCGCAGTGTTCTGGCCGTAACAATGCCCGGCTTTGGGACTACGGACAAAACCCGCGAGAACGCTCTTGCCCTCATGAAAGCGCTCGGTGTGTCCATCAGGGAAATCGACATCAGAAAGGCCTGCTTCCAGCATTTTGAAGACATCGGCCATGACCCCGGAATTTATGACGTGACTTATGAGAACACCCAGGCCAGGGAAAGGATGCAGGTCCTCATGGACCTGGCCAACAAGGTGGGAGGGCTGGTCGTGGGTACGGGAGATTTATCCGAACTGGCGCTGGGCTGGGCGACGTACAACGGCGACCATATGTCCATGTATTCGGTCAACGGGGGCGTTCCGAAAACCCTGGTCAGGTTCCTGGTAAAATGGGTTGCCGACAATGTTTTGACCGGTGAGACCAGGGCCGTCTTGTACAGGGTCCTTGATACGCCAATCAGCCCTGAACTGCTGCCGCCCGACGAAAAAGGAGACATCCGGCAGGAAACGGAAAACCTGATCGGGCCTTACGAGCTTCACGATTTCTTTCTTTTTTATACATTAAGGTACGGCATGCCGCCCCAAAAAATTCTCTTCCTGGCCGAAAAAGCTTATGAAGGGACTTATACGCCAGGTGAGATCAAGAAATGGCTGAAGGTTTTTTACCAGAGGTTCTTTCGCAGCCAGTTCAAAAGGTCCTGTCTTCCCGACGGGCCTAAGGTCGGTTCGGTCAACCTGTCGCCGAGGGGAGACTGGCGGATGCCCAGCGACGCGGACGGTTCCCTTTGGGTCCTCGGCCTGGAAGAGCAAGCCGAAGGCGAAAATATATACGAAAAAGCAAAAGAAGAGTAGCGGGTTGGCATGAAAAACCTGAAAGGCCTGGAGCAGTTAAAAAAAGAAATGGAAATTCCGCCTTTTGCTCTGCGCGCCGTGGCCGGCGATTTCAAAGCGGAAATGGAGGCGGGGCTTGCCGGCAAACCTGGTTCCCTCAAAATGCTCCCGTCGTACCTGGGAATACCGACGGGAGAGGAAAAGGGAACTTTTTTGGCTCTTGACTTCGGAGGCACCAACGTCAGGCTGATGACGGTCAGCCTGCTGGGCGGCGGGATTTATGAAATCGAAAGGCGCGTTTCTTTTTCCCTGAAAGATGAAAAAAGGGGGATTGATTTCACCTCTTCTTGCGCCAGCGGTGAATGCCTTTTCGACCACATCGCCGCCGGTATCAAGGCTTTTGCGGGGGACGGCAGGGATTACCGCCTTGGCCACACCTTCTCGTTCCCTTTTCATTCCGGGGGAATTAACCACGCTGAGCTGATCAAGTGGACAAAGGAGTTTGAAACACGGGAGACCGCGGGAAAAGATGTCCAGCTTTTATTGAAAGACGCCCTGAAAAGGCAGGGGGTCAATAATGTAAAGCCTGTCGCCGTCATTAACGACACCGTGGGGACGCTGCTGGCGGCTGCTTACCGGAATAAAAGGTGCGACCTGGGGTCAATTCTGGGCACGGGGCACAATACCTGTTACCTGGAAAGTAATACTACCAGGTTCGGCCGGCCGGTGATAATCAACATTGAAGCGGGAAATTTCGGCAGGGTTCCCCTGGCTCCGGCGGACAGGGTGCTCGATGCGGCTTCGGAGATTCCGGGGGAACAGATCCTGGAGAAAATGGTCGCCGGGAAGTACCTTGGGCGGTTGATGTGGATTTTGATATTGGATCTCAATGAAAAAGGCATTGTTTTTCCAGGGCATGACCTGAAAAAGTGCCGGAATGAAGCGCCGTTTTCGACGGAAGATGTCAGCAAAATACTCGGGGACGAAACAGACGGGCTTGTCCTGACCGGGGAACTGCTTGAAAGCAGGCTTGCGCCGGCAACAAGCGTTCCGGCGGACCGCCAGGTCGTAAGGGAAACGGCCAGGCTGCTGAGAAACCGCTCCGCCCGCCTGGCTGCAGCGACTTACCTGGCAGTTCTTGAGCATATGGACCCCATACTATCCGGTAGCCACGTCATAGCCGTGGACGGGACTCTGTATGAAAAAATGCCGGGGTATGCTTCCACCCTGGGGGAAACGTTGAAGGACCTTTTAGGGGACAAACATGAAAAGGTGGAGCTGCGGTTGGTCAAGGACGCTTCGGGAGCGGGGGCGGCTGTTGCGGCGGCGATGGCCTGAAAAGAAAAAAGGCCGGCATTTTCATTTTTTTCAAGCAGGAAAATGACATAAAATGGCGAAAGATGGTAGTAATGAGAAACATTTGTCGGGGTGAGATATGCTGGATAAACTGCCGCGAAAAGCGCAGGTCGTGATTGCTGTCTTTTTGGGCGTATTTGTTTTTTTCGGGGGGATCAGGTATTACGAAACACGGCTGCACGCGCTGAAGATTGAAACGGAAGTAACCATAGAGGAAGAAGGCGGAAAGAAGGAAACAGGCCAGGAGAAAGAGGAGCCGCGTGTGCTGGCCGTCCATGTGGTTGGTGCCGTAGAAAAGCCGGGGCTCTATTCCCTGCAGGAAGGGGCGCGTGTATATGATGCCGTGCAGCTGGCTGTGCCGCTGGCTGAGGCCGACCTTGCCCAGATCAACCTGGCTGCCCCGCTGGTGGACGGGAAGCAGGTTTATGTTCCTTCCAAGGGGGAAAAACCCTCTTCCTCCGCTGCGCCTTCTTACCGCCTGGGAGTCAAGAGTACCGGGCTCATCAACATCAACACGGCAGGTAAAGAGGAACTGGAAAGACTGCCCGGCATCGGTCCCGCCCTGGCCCAGAGGATTATCGAGTACCGGGAAAAAAACGGGCCGTTCAAAAAGGTTGATGAAATAACCGGGGTTTCGGGAATAGGGCCTTCCCTGCTTGAGAAAGCAAGGAACATGATTACGGTTGACTGAAGAACAGGATAAAAAGATAAAAATGGTCAACCGCCAACTGTTCCTGTTCGCCGTGTGTTTCGGCTTCGGGATCGCGCTCGGCCGCTGCTGCCGTTTAGAGGCGCCGGTATGGCTGGCTGTCGCCGCAGCCGCCGCCGCTTTCAACGGCGCGTGCCTTTTTAAAAAAGGCAGGGTTCTGACTGCCGCCGTTTTGGCCTGCGCAGTGCTGGGAGGGGCATTTTGGTTCCAGTTGAGCCGCAGTGCGGAAGGCCTCTATGACGGGCTGGCTGGTCAAACTGTTCAGGGCAAGGGCACTATCGTCACCTACCCTCGTTCCAATGAAAACAGTACGGTTCTGGTCGTCGGGGTCGAAGAATTGTCATATACCGGTGGAGAAATCACCGGGATCAAAAAGCTGATGCTTAAAGCCCAAAAAGCTGACGGGGAACTATGCCTTCCGGGAGCGAGCGTCCATTTCAACGGCGAGTGGTCGCTCCCGCGGGGTCCCCGCAACCCAGGGGAATTTGATTACCGCGATTACCTGGCCAACCAGGAGATATTTTACCAGGTCGACTGCCGGCATGCCGGTATCAAGCTGGCGGAGGAGGGCGGCGGTTTGAGGGCTGTTGCCGCCCGGGGGCGGCAAAAAATATCCGCCTGTTTGGCCCGGATCCTGCCGGAGCGGGAAAGGGGTTTGCTGCTCGGCCTGCTTTTCGGGGATGTCAGCGCCGTTTCCGGGGACGACTGGGAAGGGTACCAGCGGGCCGGGGTCGTCCATCTTTTTGCCGTCTCCGGGTTCAACGTCGCTTTCGTCCTGGGTGTGGCCTCATTTTTTCTTTCCTTTCTGGGAACGGGACCCCTGGGGAGGATGCTTCTGGGAACGCCGGTTCTCGTGGGCTACTATTTCCTGGTTGGCTGGAGCGCTTCCATTGTACGGGCTTCGCTCATGGCTTTCCTGGGGATGCTGGCCCTGTTTGCGGGTAGGAAGCGGGACGTTTATACAAGCATAGGAGTGGCCGCGCTGGTGATACTCTTGCTGTGTCCCGGTGAACTGTTCCAGGCCGGCTTTCAACTGTCCTTCGCCGTTACGGCCGGGATCGTGCACCTTGCGCCGTTTTTGGAAAAGCGCGGGCTAGGCAAGGCGCTTGCCTCCACCCTGGCCGCCCAGCTGGCCGCCGCGCCGCTGGTGGCTTATTATTTCAACCTTCTTTCTCTCGTCGCTCCCCTGCTGAATATTATCGCCGTATCCGTGAGCGGCTTGGCCACCGTGTTGGGTCTGGCCGGCTGCCTTTTAACCTGGCTTGCGCCGCCGCTGGCTGAACCCCTCTTTCTTACGGCGGGAGGCATCGTTTACTTTTTAAGCGAGCTCGTCCTGAAGGCTGCCTCCTGGGAGTGGGCCGCCTTGCTACTTCCCACTCCCTCGCTTGGCACGGTTGTCATATGCTGCCTGGTTCTTCTGCTCCTGCCCTACTGGTTATACCTGGCGCCTCTCTGGCGGTGGCTGCCGGCTTGGTGGAAGTTTTTTTCATGCGCGCTGCTGCTGGCCGGCCTGCTGTCTTGCTGCTGGCCGGGGGCGCGAAGAATGGAAGTGGTGTTCCTTGATGTGGGACAGGGTGACTGCATCTTTATCAGAACGCCGTCCGGCCGCACCGTGCTGGTGGATGGCGGGGGCACGCCGGACTCCGCCTACCAGGTGGGCAAAAAAACCGTGCGGCCGTACCTGCGCCGCCGGGGAATAGGGAAAATCGACCTGGCGGTTATGTCTCACAGCGACCTGGACCACAGCGAAGGGCTGATGGAATTGATTTCCTGCCTGCGCGTCGGAACATTTTTGATGCCTCCCCGCAACGAAAACGACCGGGTGGAAGAAGAAATAGCCAGGCTCTGCCGGGAAAGGAAAATCCCGCTTGGCCAGCTGGCGGCGGGCGAAAGGATAGACTTTGGCGACGGCGTTGTCCTGGAAACGCTGCACCCGGCGAAAGGGGATAAAACCACCGGCAACGATCACTCCCTGGTGTTGAAAGTGGTTTTCCAAGAAACGGAATGGCTGCTGACAGGAGACATAGAAAACGCGGCGATAGAAAAAATCCTGGCCCACCCGTCCCGCCTCGCGTCAGACGTGCTTAAGCTGCCGCACCACGGGAGCGCCACGTCGTATAGCCCTGCTTTTTACCGGGAAGTGGCCCCGAAAGTTGTGGTTGTTTCGGCAGGACTGAAAACACACCCTCACCAGGAGGTGGTCGAATACTTCCGAAAGCGGGGCGTTCCCTGTTTTGTCACCAGGGAGAGGGGCGCCGTGATCACGGAAAGCGACGGCAGGACGCTTCGCGTCAGGGCGGTTGTCCCGGGGAAATCCTGAGACCTTTCGCTGCGGAATCGATGATTGGGAGTGGGCGATAAATGTAAAAAAGAAGCCGGTTGTTCACGGTATCTATGGTATAATATGAAAAGCACCACTGAAAGAACAAGGCGACCGCAGGAGGCAGTATGCAGTACCAGAAACTTATAAACAGCATCGAGCGGGGTGTCGTTGCCCCGGTCTATCTTATCTGCGGCGAGGAAGAATACCTGCAGGAGCAGCTGGTTAGACGCCTGAAAGAGAGCTTGCTTGGTCATGAGACCGGAGCATTTAATTTCGACGAGCTTGACGGGGAAAAGGCGACCCCGGGACAGGTTGTGGCCAGCGCCAACACTTTGCCGGTCTTTGCCGACAAACGCCTGGTCCTGGTGAAAAACCCCGCTTTTTTAGCGCCGAAAAAGAAGGAAGGAGAAGAAGATACACATACCCGGCAGGAAGAAGCGCTGCTCAAATACCTGGCGGACCCTCTTGTTTCCACCTGCCTCGTTTTATGGGTTAAAGGCCCGGTGGATAAGCGGAAAAAGATTGTCAAGGTCCTGGAAAAGGCCGGAGCACTGGTGGAAATAAACGCTTTGAAAGGAGCGGACTTAAGCGGCTGGCTGAAAGAGGAAGCGAGGGGTCTGGGCAAGGTCATCGAACCCCCGGCCCTGGAATACATACTTTTTAACGGCGGTTCGGAGCTGCGCTTTTTGAAGGCGGAGCTGGAGAAAATGGCCCTGTATGCAGGCGAGGAGAAAAGGATCACCCTTGATATGGCCAAACAGCTTCTGACCAAAACGGGCGAAGCCAGTATTTTTGTGCTGGTGGACAGCATAGGACAAAAAAAAGGCGAATCCGCCCTGCTGGAGCTTAGAAGGCTCATGGAGGCCGGCGAGCCGCCCGTTAGAATTCTGTTTATGATTGCCCGCCATTTCAGGCTGCTTCTCCAGGCCAAGGAAATGGGACAAAAGGGTTTGAACGAAAAACAGGCTGCGGCGGCGCTTTCCACCCCTCCTTTTGTTGCCGGCAAGCTGCTGCGGCAGTCGGGGAACTTTTCTTTCCCCGAACTGGAAAACGCCATGCGGCATATCCTGGAAGGCGATGTCTTGATGAAAACGGGTTCGCCACCGCGCCAGGTACTGGAGAACCTGGTTTTGGAACTGGTGGGGATCAAATAGTATTGTTAGTCTACTCCTTATGCGGCCAAAGAGTTTATAATATCTACGCATTTCGAGGTGGTAGGTAAGATGAAATTGCTCGTAGCCTTGCTGGGTCTGACGGACTACGGGGAAGCCCTTTCTCTTCAGGAAAGGATTTTGAAACTAAGGCAGGACGGGGAAATCGAGGACACCCTGCTTCTTTTGGAACACCCGCCCACGCTGACCCTAGGGGTGAGGGGCAGTACAGACAATATAATCGCCGGCGAGGATTTCTTGCGTGAAAACGGGGTCAACATATACAGGGTGAACAGGGGCGGAGACGTGACCTACCACGGTCCCGGCCAGATTGTTGGCTATCCCATCCTGGATCTTACCGGTCACCGCAGGGATGTGAAGGAATTTTTCTGGAAAATCGAGGAGACGTTTATCCGGCTGCTGGAAGGAGAATACGCGATAAAAGCCGGAAGAGACAGCAAGTACCCGGGGGTCTGGGTCGGAAGCGAAAAAATAACGGCTATCGGCTGCGCCGTCAAACGCTGGGTGACCATGCACGGCTTTGCCTTTAACGTCAACACGGCGCTGGAGCACTTTCTCTGGATTAACCCCTGCGGCATCACCGACCGGGGAGTGACTTCCCTCCAAAAAATACTCGGTGCTCCCCAGGACATGGCCCGGGTGAACGAAGAAGTGATTCGATATTTCTGCGGCCAGTTTAACTTGCAGCCGGAAATGGTCGGCAGACAAGAAATATACTTGATGGCGGGGAGGGAACCGTGATGGTCCAGAAGAAGCCGGAGTGGCTTAGAATCAGGATGCAGGGGACGGAAGGACTGTTGGAAGTGAAAAGGATGCTGGACCGGCTTTCCCTGCACACTGTCTGCCAGGAGGCAAACTGCCCGAACATCATGGAGTGCTTCGGGAAGAAGACCGCCACTTTCATGATCTTAGGCAATACCTGCACGCGAAACTGCACCTTCTGCAACGTAACAAAAGGAGAGCCTGCGCCGCCCGACCCGGGAGAACCCTCGCGTGTCGCCCAGGCCGTGAAAGAACTCGGTTTGAAACATGCGGTGATCACTTCCGTGACCAGGGACGACCTGGCTGACGGAGGTGCGGGCCATTTTGCCGAGGTAATAAGAGAAATCAAAAAAACGGGCGAAGAAATAGTTATTGAGGTGCTTGTTCCCGACTTCAAGGGGAGCAGGGATGCCCTGTCCGTGGTGGTGGAAGCCGGGCCTCAGATCATCAACCACAACCTGGAAACGGTACCCCGGCTGTACCCGGAAGTCCGCCCGCGTGCCGATTACCGCCAGTCTCTGGAACTGTTGAGGAGGGTCAAAGAGATGGCGGCCAGCATCAGGACGAAATCGGGGATCATGCTGGGGCTCGGTGAAGAAAGGGATGAGGTGATCGGGGTTATGCGCGACCTGAGGGATGCGCGCTGCGACCTGCTGACGATTGGGCAGTACCTCGCTCCCTCGGAGCGTCACCACCCGGTGGTCGATTATGTTCACCCTGGGGTTTTTCAGGAATACAAGGAAATAGGTCTGAAGATGGGCTTTTCCTTCGTGGCTTCAGCTCCGCTTGTCAGGAGTTCGTACCATGCGGGGGAGGCCTACCGGGAATCGCTGGCCTGAGGCGGTTTATTAGCTGGCATGGTACAACAAAGATATGCTGGTATGCTCTAATGATATTATTCGAGTATTCGAGGCAGGTGATTACCCTGGAAGAATTCAGCAAGTTACGCCGGCAGTTGATGGACAGCAGGGAAAAACAGGAGCGGCCCCTTATATTCATCGGCATGGGGACCTGCGGACTGGCCGCGGGAGCGGAGGAGGTCCGGGCGGCAGCCGCCGCTTATCTCCGCGAAAAGTCCGTCGCTGCGGAAATCAAGCCGGTGGGCTGCATCGGCCTGGACGAGGAAGAAGTGCTTCTTGACGTGAAGCTTCCTGGAGAAGCGAGATTAAGTTACGGGAAAGTAACCCCGTCGATGGTCCCGCGGATCGTCGACGAACACGTGGCGGGCGGCAGTCCCGTCGCTGACTGGGTTTTAGGTACCGTTCCGGAAGAGGGGAATCCTTACCCGGAACTTGCTTTTTACAAGAAGCAGCGCCGCCATGTACTGGAAAGGTGCGGGTATATCAATCCCGAAAGGATTGAGGACTACCTGGGGGCCGGAGGTTACGGGGCCTTGTTAAAGGTCCTTGCCGGCATGTCAAAAGAGGAAGTCGTCGCGGCCGTTAAGCAGTCCGGGTTGAGGGGACGAGGCGGGGCCGGTTTTCCGACTGGCCTCAAATGGGAACTTACCGCCAGCGCCCGGGGCGAGAAAAAATACGTCGTCTGCAATGCCGACGAGGGCGACCCGGGAGCGTTTATGGACCGGGCGCTGCTGGAAGGAGACCCCCATTCCGTCCTGGAAGGGATGATGATCGGCGCTTACGCCCTCGGCGCCAGCGAGGGATACATATACGTCCGCGCGGAGTACCCGCTGGCCATCAAGCGCCTGCGTCTAGCCATAAACCAGGCTAAAAAGCACGGCCTGCTGGGAGAAAACATCCTGGGAACAGGCTTCAATTTCGATCTGAGAATAAAGGAAGGAGCCGGGGCTTTTGTCTGCGGCGAAGAGACGGCGCTGTTGAATTCCCTCGAAGGAAAACGGGGAATGCCCCGCCCGCGGCCGCCTTTCCCGGCGGAAAAAGGTCTCTGGGGGAGGCCGACAAATATCAACAACGTGGAAACCTGGGCCAACGTTCCCTTGGTTATTGGTCGAGGGCCCGGCTGGTTTAAGGAAACGGGCACGGAAAAAAGCAGGGGCACGAAAATTTTCGCCCTGACCGGCAAGGTTAGAAACACCGGCCTGGTGGAAGTGCCCATGGGAACGACGATCCGGGAAATTGTGGAAGACATCGGCGGCGGGGTCCCGGAAGGAAAGAAATGCAAGGGCGTCCAGATCGGCGGGCCGTCCGGGGGTTGCCTGCCGGAGGCGCTTTTCGATACGCCCGTGGATTACGATTCCCTGGCCCTGGCCGGTTCAATGATGGGTTCGGGGGGGCTTGTCGTTTTTGATGATTCAACCTGCATGGTGGAGTTTGCGCGCTTTTTTACCCGCTTTATGCGCCGGGAGTCGTGCGGAAAATGCACGCCCTGCCGGGAAGGGACACAGCGGCTGCTGGAGATACTCGACAGGATTATCGCTGGAGAGGGGAGCCCCGGTGACCTGGACAGGCTGGAGGAGCTGGGGCGCACGCTTAAGGACGCTTCGCTCTGCGGGCTGGGGCAGACGGCGCCCAACCCGATTCTGAGCACGCTGCGCTACTTCCGGGAGGAGTACGAGGCCCATCTCCGGGGCGAGTGCCTGGCCGGCGCTTGCCGCCTGCCAGGCCCGGAAAAGCGGGGCGACGAAGCGGGTAAAAGGGAGGCCGGTTTCAGGTGAAAAAAATGATTGGACTTACTATAAATGGCCTGAACGTGGAAGTGGAAGAAGGGACCACCATCCTGGAGGCTGCGGAGAAGCTGGGTATTGAAATACCGCGGCTGTGCCACCATCCTCTTCTTTCTCCGAATGGATCCTGCCGGATGTGCGTGGTGGAAGTGGAAGGCTTCCGGAACCTGCCGGCATCATGCAGCACGCCTGCCGCTGACCAGATGAAGGTCCTGACGGAATCGGAAAGGGTGGTTAGGGCCCGGCGCACTATCCTGGACTTGATGCTGGCCAACCACCCCGCTGACTGCCTGACCTGTGAAAAAAATGGCGACTGCAGGCTGCAGGATTACGCATACCGCTACGGCGTAAAGGGCACAAGTTTTAGCGGAGCAAGGCGCGAATACGAAACGGACAAAAACAACCCGTTTTTGGAAAGGGACCACGGCAAGTGCATCCTCTGCGGCCGGTGCATCCAGGTATGCGCCGAGAGGGTCGGCAGCCGCGTCTTCGACTTCGGGTACCGCGGGTTTGAGACAAAAATCGTTTCCGGGCTTGACCAGGGACAGGAGGAATCCAACTGCGTTTTTTGCGGCAACTGCGTTACCCTGTGCCCCGTGGGAGCGCTTCAGCCCAAGCCGGAGAAAGGCAAAGGCCGCAGCTACGAGATCAGGAAAGTGCGCTCCGTATGCGCATACTGCGGTGTTGGCTGCGCGGTAAACCTCCACGTGAATAAGGGAAAGATTGTCGGGGTTTCGCCCGCCGGCGGGCCGGCCGACGACGGGCTGCTCTGCGTGAAAGGCCGTTTTGGCTGGGATTACCTTCAACACCCGGACAGGCTGACCAGGCCGCTGCTCAGGAAGAACGGGGAACTGTCAGCATCAACCTGGGAGGAAGCACTGCGATTTACGGCGCATAAACTGCTGGAAATAAAAGAGAAATACGGGCCGGACGCAGTCGGCGCGATAAGTTCCGCCAAGTGCAGCAACGAGGAGAACTACCTCCTGCAAAAAATGATGCGGGCGGCGGTGGGAACAAACAATGTGGACAATTCAGCCCGCCTGTGCCACGCTTCCACTATCGTGGGGCTTTTCGAATCGTTTGGCAGCGGCGCCGCCACCAGTTCGCTGGCCGGGCTTGACAGGGCGGACCTCTTTTTCGTCATCGGATCAAACACCCCCGAGACGCACCCGGTCATCGCTTTCCGCCTTCTCAGGGCGCAAAACAAAGGCGCCAGGCTGATCGTGGCCGATCCCCGCCGGACGGAACTGGCCGAAAAAGCCGATCTGTTCCTGCAGCACCTGCCCGGCTCCGATGTGGCCCTTCTCAACGGGCTGCTCCATGTGATTATTCGCGACGGTCTTTACGACCGGGAATTCATCGAAAAGAGGACCGAGGGTTTTGCCGGTCTTTGGTCCGTCCTGGAAAAGTACAGCCCCGCCTACGTGGAGAGAATCACCGGGGTGGCCGCCGCAGATGTGGAACGAGCCGCCGCGCTTTACGCTGCTGCGCCCAGCGCCGCGATTCTTTACGCGATGGGCATAACCCAGCATACCACCGGAACGGACAATGTGCAAAACATCGCCAACCTGGCCATGGTCTGCGGCAACGTCGGCAGGGAGAATGCCGGCGTCTATCCCCTGCGCGGCCAGAACAACGTCCAGGGTTCGTGCGATATGGGCGCTCTGCCCGGTTATTATCCGGGATACCGGAGAGTGGACAGCGAGGAAGCAAGAGCCGCGCTGGAAAAGGCCTGGGGGGTTAAACTTCCCGCGCTCTCCGGGCTTACAGTGACGGAGATGATTGATTCCGCGGCTGCAGGAAGGCTGAAAGCGCTCTATGTCATGGGAGAAAACCCTATGATGAGCAATCCCGACCTCAACCACGTGGAAAAGGGACTGCGCAATCTTGAGTTCCTGGTGGTTCAGGACATTTTTTTGAGCGAGACTGCCAGGCTGGCCGATGTCGTGTTCCCGGCAGCGGCTGTTGCCGAAAAAGAGGGGACTTTTACCAACACGGAAAGGAGGGTCCAGTTGTTTCACCGCGCCGTTGACCCGGCGGGAGAAAGCCTTCCCGACTGGGAGATTATCAGCCGCCTGAGCACTCTCCTCGGTTTTCCCATGGACTACAGGTCTGCCGGGGAAATAATGGCGGAAATAGCCGCGGTTACTCCTCAATACGGTGGGATTGCCTATGACCGGCTGGGGGAGAACGGGCTGCAGTGGCCCTGCCCGGACCGGGAACACCCGGGGACCAGTTATTTGCATAAAGACAGGTTTACCCGGGGGTTGGGTCGTTTTAGGCCGGTGGAATACCGCCCGCCGGCCGAGATTCCCGATGAGCGTTATCCCTTTATTTTTGTTACCGGCCGACACCTTTACCACTACCACACCGGGACCATGTCGCGCCGTTCCTGCGGCTTGGAGACCGCCCGCCCGGAAGCTTATGCCGAAATAAACCCGGCTGCGGCGGCTAAACTGGCCGTCGAGGACGGGGACTACATTAGATTGGCCAGCCGCCGCGGCGAGATAAGAATAAAGGCCCTGGTTACGGACAGGGTGCCGGAAAAGGTGATTTTCGTTCCTTTCCATTACCGGGAGGCGGCAGCCAACATCCTGACCAGCACGGCATCCGACGCACTGTCCGGCATACCGGAACTCAAGGTATGCGCGGTCAGCGCGGAACCGGTAAAAGGGGGAAGAATAGGATGAAGGAACTGCAGCCCGCAGGCCGGGAAATACCTGGCAGGCTTGAACGAATCCTGCAAAAATACAAGGACCAGGAAGGGGTATTAATACCTGTTCTCCAGGAAATACAGAGTTATTACGGATATATTTCGCGCCAGCACATGGCAATTGTGGCCAGGGCCCTGGGGTTGCCTGCCAGCGCGGTTTTCGGGGTGGCCAGCTTTTATGCCCAGTTTTACCTGGAGCCGCGGGGAGAACACATGATCAGGGTTTGCCAGGGCACGGCCTGCCACGTGCGCAGCGGCGGAAAAGTGCTGGAGGCCTTTGCCGCCGAACTGGGCATCAGGCCTGGCGAGACAACGCCGGACGGCAAATTCAGCCTGGAAAGCGTAGCCTGCCTGGGGGCATGCGGGCTTGCCCCGGCCGCCGTGATCGGCGAGAAAACGTATGGCCGCCTGACGCCCGGCAAGGTCAAAGAGGTTCTGGAGAGCTACAGGGATTAATAATTACAGTCATTTTTACAAATTAGTAAAAATTGTTACCATATTCCGCGCATATCTGTTATAATACCACAGAAATGTATTTGTAACGTCTCACAGGGAGATGACATCCATGTATGCGACGGCTGGCAATTTGATTTTGTCGGTTATAGCGATTTTCTTGTGGTTTTTTGATACGGTATGGTACGCTGGACGGCACTGGGCGCATTTTGTCACCTTCGGCAGGCCTTGGCTGCTGTGGGGAGCTCTCTTTTATTCTTTTTCGGCTACCGTTTCCTCTCTCCGGATGTCCGGGTATTTGAAGGCATTGCTCATGACAGCGGGAATATCCTTTAACTGGGCGGTGGCTTTATACGGTTTTATCATGCATGAATTCTTTTGTCCTGTTTGCCTTACCCTGCTCGGTGTCGCCACGCTGTTATATATTTCTTACGTCGTGTTTTTTAATGAAGAAATGGAAAAGCCTTCCGATATTAATTTAAGCATGGGCTTGATCCTTTTTTCCCTGTCGGTGGTCTGTTTGTTCCAGCCGCTGATTAACCCGTTTGATGTTTCTTCCGCCGGCGCGTTCTTAGCCATGTGGGCGGAATATTGAGGCCAATTAAAAAACCGGACGCCTGTCCGGTTTTTTAATTGGCCCCGCTTTGGCAAACTCTTTCTTAACCGGCAGCCTTGTTAAGCTTGCGCATCAAGCGCGACTTTTTGCGGGCTGCCGTGTTTTTATGGATTATTCCTTTACTGGCAAGTTTATCGATAATGCTGATGGCCTTCAGGAGGGTTTCTCTGGCTGTTTCAATTTTTGCGTCCTTAAGAGATGTCTCGAAACGGCGGATGGCAGTCTTCATCATCGATTTATATGCAGCATTCCTGGTAGTGCGAATGCGGGCTATTTCGGCTCTTTTAAGGGCTGATTTGATGTTTGCCATGGTTAACTCACCTCCTTTGGGAACAAGCAGTTAAGTTTTTGCCAAAATTCACGAATTAAATATTACCACATCTTATGCTCAAAAGGCAAGGAATTCTTGGAGATGAATGGAGATGGAATAATATTATCAAGAATAGTTTAAGCTAAAGCTAAGGGAAAAGGAGGTGAAGAGATGATTATCCGGGCGGTCATACGTTTTATTGTCTCAGCTCTTGTGCTGCTTATTGTAAGCTGGCTGGTGCCTGGTCTTTCCGTGGCTGGTTTCACAGGCGCACTTATTGCTGCCGTTGTTATTGCCGTACTTGGGTGGCTGGCTGAACAACTGCTTGGCAAAAAAGCGACACCCCAGGCACGGGGCGTGATAGGCTTTATTTCGGCGGCAGTTGTAATCTACCTGGCCCAGTATATCGTACCCGGAAGCATCAGGGTAAACGTTATCGGCGCTCTGCTGGCTTCGCTGGTTATCGGGCTGGTTGACGCCATTGTCCCTACTGAATTAAGGTAAAGTGTTATATTATTGCTCCCCCGTTCATATATTTTATTATTAAGGAAAGGACGGGGGAGTATGTTCTTTTCGCCGAAAAAAGCGCGTTTCAGGGTAATAAAAAGGGAGGTAAGGCCCTTAATTTTTATTCTCCCGCTATTTTTTTTATTCTTTTTTATTTCCATTATATGTGGTTCATCCCGGCACATGCTAAAAAGCATCAGCCTGGCCGTGCTGCGCGATGATGATTACAGCACGGTCATCAGCCAGGTCTTGCCGGGCGGTTGGGTTTCGGAAACGGACCAGCCCGGCCTTGAAACCATCTTGTCTCAACTGATACATGCTGTGACGGGGGTTGATTCCCGCCAGCCGGATGCTATCCTGGGAAGCGAAATGAACTTGCCCCTTATCCAGTTAACCATAGGGCCGGCGGCAGCGGGAGCCCATGTGGTTGAGGAAGAGGGCGGCGAAGAAGATTTCTACCTGCCGGGACAGGACGAAGGGCTTGACGATTGGATTCCCGTACCACAGGAACAATTCCCTCCTGTTCAGTTAAACGGCGAACCGATGATCCTTATTTATAACACGCACAATGCTGAGTCATATAAACCGACTGACGGCGTTTCGCGCCTGGAAGGAAAAAACGGCGGGGTAGCCGCTGTTTCGCAAATTCTGTCCAGGGCGATCGAGAGCAAGCACGCAATCAAGACGGTTTACTGTGAGGTAATACATGATTATCCGGACTGGACCAAGTCGTATATTAATTCCCGGCGAACAGCGCAGCAGTTGTTAAAAAAATATTCAAAAATCCAGCTGGTGATTGATGTTCACCGGGATGCCGGCCTGGAGTCGCGGGCGGACACGCTGGCCAGGATCGGCGGGAAGCCGTGTGCTAAAGTAATGATCGTGGTGGGAACAGAGCACCCGAAATGGCAGGAGAACATGGCTTTCGCCCAGAAACTGGAAGCGAAAGCCAACGAACTGTATCCCGGTCTCATAAAATGCATCCGCGTGCGCAAGGATAGGCGCTACAACCAGGACTTGCACTCCAGGGCGCTGCTATTCGAGGTTGGGAGCGATTTGAACACCCGCGAAGACGCAGTCAATTCCGCTGCCCTGCTGGCGGATGTGATTGCCGCGACCCTAAAGGGGAAGTAAGCGGCGCCGTTTATTTTTAAGTGAATACGGGCAGTTTAATAAAGGGTGAAGAACGGAATCATGAAAAGAAACGGTATAAGAATGTTCCTGGCCCTTTTATTATCCCTGGCCCTGATTGTCTGCGGCTTTTACGCGGTGTTTGTCAATATGGTCAGGATGACCCTGCACCCGGTGAGCGCGCCGTTTTCCGTTCAGGCGAGCAGGGGGATCATAGATATGAACCTGCTGGGCGCCCACTTGTCAATAAAGCTGGAGGGCTTTCTTCCCGCCGGGTTGAAACAATTGAAACGAGAGCAGGAAATGGAAAACCAGTAGACAAGCATTTCGCTATTGGATAGAATTATTTAAGCAAAACCAATTAAACCGGCTGGAAAACGGCTGGCCCAAGCCAAAGGCGTGAATCTATGTCCAACGGCGCTAAAGTTGCCAAAGCAGCGGGAATATTGATGGTAGCCATGGTGCTTTCCCGGATAATAGGGTATGTGCGGGACATGGTCATTTATGCTCGTTTCGGCCAAAACAATTTGACAGACGCTTATAATGCCGCTTTTTCCATTCCCGATTTTTTGTATTACCTGCTGGTGGGAGGAGCGCTCAGTTCAGCCTTTATTCCCGTTTTCTCCAGCTATATTGCTACAAAGCGCGAATCCGACGGGTGGCAGGTTGCCAGCACGATTTTTAATATTATTATTTTTCTTATGCTGGGCGGCATCGTGCTTGGCGTTGCTTTTACCCCTGCGCTCATTCGCATGCTGGTTCCCGGCTTCACCCCGGAGAACATGGCCCTTACCGTGAAAATGACCAGGATCATGTTCATCCAGACCTTTTTTATGGCTCTTAACGGTATTTCCATGGGGGTCCTTAATTCCTACCACCATTTTTTGGCCCCGGCAGTGGGGGCGGTCCTCTATAACCTGGGCATCATCGTGGTTGGGCTTCTCCTTTCTCCCTATCTTGGAATCACTGGTTTCGCGGTGGGGGTTGTGGCCGGCGCGGCCCTGAACTTTGCCGTGCAGCTGCCTGCCCTTTGTAAAACAGGGCTGCGCTACCGGCCGGTCATCGACCTTAAACACCCCGGGGTTCAGAAGATTGCCGCCCTGATCCTTCCCGTTCTGATCGGCCTCTCGGTTACCCATTTCAATCTTTTTGTCAACCAGAACCTCGGCTCCACCCTGCCCGCGGGGATGATTTCAGCGCTCCGGGCGGCGCAGCGCATAATGCAGCTGCCGATCGGCGTTTTCGCCATCGCCATCGCCGTGGCCGTGTTCCCTACCCTTACCGGGCAGGCAGCCCGCCGGGAAAAGGAAGAGTTTAAAAAAACGATGTCTTTGGGCGTGCGCACCATTATTTTTATTACGCTGCCCTCGGCTGTCGGGCTTATTGCCTTGAGGGTCCCCATCATCCGCCTGCTTTTCCAACAGGGGCGCTTTACTCCGGAAGATACCGCGGCCACGGCCTACGCCATGCTTTTTTACTGCGTCGGTCTTTTCGCCTATTCTTCCATCCAGCTGTTAAACCGGGTTTTCTACGCCCTGCAGGACACGAGGACACCCGTTGCCGTGGGTATTTTTACGATCGTTATCAATATTGTTCTGAACTTTTCGCTGATTAAACCTCTCGGGCACGGCGGGCTGGCCTTTGCATACTCGCTGGCCGGCATCGTCAATATGATCGGGCTTCTGCTGATCCTCAGAAAAAGAATTGGTTCCATTGACGGGCGCAGGATGTTTTTTTCCTTCCTGCAGACGCTGGGCATTTCAGTGTTGATGGGCCTGGCGGCTTATGGGACGAGCCTGTATGCGGCGCGCCTTGTCGACACCGCAGCCAAAACGGGGCAGTTGGTCCAGGTGGGAGCGGGCGTTGCCACCGGAACCGCAGTCTTTGTTTTCCTGGCGCTGCTGTTTAAAATGGAAGAAAGCGAGCTGGCCAAATCGCTGCTTTTAAGGAAGTTTCGCCGGATGACAAAAGGATAAGATTAAGTTAAGATAGGTTCATAACCAACAGTTTAGCCCTTGGAGGACCGCATGACCCAAAAATCCATCCGCAACTTTTGCATTATCGCGCATATTGATCACGGCAAATCAACCCTGGCCGACAGGCTGCTGGAATATACCGGCGCGCTTTCCGCGCGACAAATGACTTCCCAGGTGCTGGACCAGATGGACTTGGAGAGGGAGCGCGGGATCACCATCAAACTGCAGGCCGTGCGCATGCTGTATAAGGGAAAAGATGGCCAGGAGTATCTCTTAAACCTTATCGATACCCCCGGCCATGTTGATTTTACCTATGAAGTCTCGCGCAGCCTGGCGGCATGTGAAGGCGCCATCCTGGTGGTCGACGCCACCCAGGGGATTGAAGCCCAGACCTTGGCTAACGTTTATCTTGCCCTGGAGCATGACCTGGAGATTATTCCCGTCATCAACAAGATCGACCTGCCCAGTGCCGAACCGGAACGGGTCAAGCGTGAACTGGAGGAGGTCATCGGCCTGGACTGCAGTGAAGCCATCCTTGCTTCGGCCAAGGAAGGTACAGGCATAGCGGAAATACTCGATGCGGTCATAGAAAAAGTGCCGTCGCCCAAGGGCGACCCGGAAGCGCCGTTGAAAGCCCTGATCTTCGACTCCCATTTTGACCCGTACAAAGGGGCCATCTCGTATATCAGGGTCATGGACGGGACGGTTAAAAAGGGAGTGAACATCATGATGATGTCGACGGGGAAGACCTTCGAGGTTACCGAAGTCGGCGTCTTTACCCCTTCCATGCAGCCTGTCGAGGAGCTTTCTCCGGGGATGGTCGGTTACCTTGCCGCCAGCATCAAAAATGTCAAGGACACCCGGGTCGGCGATACCGTCACTTCGGCGGACAGGCCGGCGAAAGAGCCGCTGCCGGGATACCGCAAGGTAACCCCCATGGTATACTGCGGCCTTTATCCGGTTGATACGGGCGACTACGAGAACCTGCGCGATGCCCTGGAAAAACTGAAGCTGAACGATGCCTCGCTTGTATATGAGCCGGAAACCTCGGTAGCCCTGGGATTCGGTTTTCGCTGCGGTTTTTTGGGCCTGCTCCACATGGAGATTATCAAGGAACGCCTGGAACGGGAATACGCGCTCGAACTCCTAACCACGGCACCGAGTGTAGTTTATCGTATAACCAGGACGAACGGGGAGTCTATGGAAATCGACAACCCGACCAAACTCCCTCCCGTTCAGCAGATTGAATCCCTGGCCGAACCCTACGTGCAGGCGACGATCATGGTGCCGGGAGAGTACGTGGGGGCGGTTATGGAGTTGGCCCAGGAAAGGAGAGGTTCCTTTTTGACCATGGATTACCTTTCCGCCAGCCGTGTGATGATAAAATATGAACTGCCGTTAAGCGAGATCATTTACGACTTTTTTGACCAGCTCAAGTCCCGCAGCCGGGGTTACGCCTCTTTGGACTACGAGTTGAGCGGATACCGTGAAGCCGACCTGGTCAAACTTGATGTCCTGGTCAACGGGGAAACGGTTGACGCGCTTTCGCTCATCGTGCACAGGGAAAAGGCCTATTACCGGGCCAGGGTCCTGGTGGAAAAACTGCGGAAACTGATACCCCGGCAGATGTTTGAAATCCCTGTGCAGGCCGCCATCGGCAACAAGATTATTGCCCGGGAAACAATCAAGGCCTTGAGGAAAAACGTGCTGGACAAGTGTTACGGCGGTGACGTCACGCGCAAGCGCAAGCTGCTGGAAAAACAAAAGGAAGGCAAAAAACGGATGAAGATGGTGGGCAGCGTGGAGATTCCCCAGGAAGCCTTTATGGCGGTTTTGAGCCTTGATGAAAAATAGGGGTGACCGGTTTGTGTTTTCAGGTATTTACGTCCATATCCCCTTTTGCCTTACCAGGTGCCGTTACTGCGATTTTGTTTCTTACGGGTTAGACAGCGAGGGTCAAACGGGAAGCCAGGCCTTTGATTCGTACCTTGCGGCCCTGCTGGCAGAAGCCGGGATATACAGGCGCGAGCTTGACCTGGGCCGGGAGAGGGCCAAGACCTTATATATCGGCGGCGGCACGCCCACCTGTTTGTCAGGTGGGCAGCTGTATCACCTGCTGACCAGCCTGCAGGAACACTTTCCCCTGGAACAGGGAGCGGAAGTTACCGTGGAAGGAAACCCGGAGACCCTTGAAGGCGAAAAACTGCGGGCTCTCAAGGCCGGAGGGTGCAACCGCCTGTCTTTGGGCGCACAGAGTTTTGATTATCTTGAGCTCAGCGTTCTGGGGCGTGTCCATAAGCCGGAGGATATATACAGGACCTTTTTCCTTGCCCGGGAATGCGGGTTTGAAAATATCAACATCGATTTGATGTACGGGCTGCCGGGTCAGGACCTCCGGACATGGCGCGCGAATTTGCTCGCCGCCGTGTCTTTGGACCCTGAACACCTGTCCGTCTACCAGTTAAAGATTGAAAAAGGCACGCCTTTTCATGAGATGCTGGTTCAGGGCCTTTTGGTCGAGTTCGACCAGGATGAAGCCTCGCGGATGTATGAAGAGACAATCGATTTCCTGACCGGGAAGGGTTACTTGCATTACGAGATAAGCAACTTTGCCCGACGGGGGAAAGAGAGCAGGCATAATGCGCAGTACTGGCGAAATGAAGGATACCTTGGCCTGGGAGCGGGCGCCAGCGGGTATCTCAACGGGACCCGCTACACGAACCACAGCGATCTTGGCCTTTACACGGCGGCTGTGCGGGAGGGTAAAAAGCCGGTGCTGGAGGAAGAACGGCCCGGGAAGGAACTCGTTATAGCCGAAGCGATGTTTTTGGGTTTGAGGCTCCTTGAGGGTGTGGAAAAGCGCGGGTTTTATTCGCGCTACGGTCTGGAAATCGAAGAATGTTACGGGCCTGAGATTGAGCGTCTTAAAAAGCTGGAGCTCCTGGCGGATACAGGGACTCACGTCCGCCTTACGAGAAAGGGCCTTTTACTGGCCAATGAGGTGTTTATGGAATTCTTGCCGTGATAGCTTAAAACCGCGCGGGTGGTGTCGGAAACAGACCGGACAAGGACCTCGTTGACAAAAAAATACACTAGTGGTATTTTAAATATGAACACATTAGCACTCAAAGAGGGAGAGTGCTAACAAGGGGGCGTAGGCATGAAAATGGATGACAGAAAACAGAAGGTGTTGCATGCGATCATCCTGGATTACATTGCTACCGCTGATCCTGTCGGCTCTCGCACCATTGCCCGCAAGTACGACCTGGGAGTAAGCCCCGCTACTGTTCGCAATGAAATGGCGGACCTGGAGGAAATGGGTTTGATTGAACAGCCCCACACATCGGCGGGTAGAATCCCTTCCCAGTCCGGCTACCGTTATTACGTGGACTGCTTGATGAAAAAGGAGCCGGTGGCGCAAGAGGCAAAGGAAAAGATACGGGGCGCCCTGATGAGCTGTATTAAAGAAACGGAGACCCTGATGCAAATAGCGGGCAAGCTTTTATCACAGCTTACCAATTATACTGCGCTGGTACTTGCGCCCTTTTATGGGAAGAATACTCTTAAGTATATTCAACTGCTGCCTGTTGACGCCGGAAAAGCGGTGCTCGTGATTGTCCTGGATAATGGTCATGTGGAGCACCGGCTGGTCGATGTTCCCGATTCCATGCGCGAAGAGGAGTTTACGGCTTTATCAGCGCTGCTCAATAACCACCTGCGCGGTCTTTCCGTGGAGCAGTGGCGGCCCAGCGTACTGCAGTCAATCTATCACCAGCTTGATAACCAGAAAAAGTTTCTCCGGCATGTGATGGAACTGATTGAGGAATCCCTATCCCAGGATAATGAACAAAAAGTTTACCTGGGCGGTACGATCAATATACTTAACCAGCCGGAATTCAAGCAGATCGAGAAGGTGAAAGCCCTTTTCGAGCTGCTCGAAGAACAGGATGTGCTGAAAGAGGTCTTGATCCCAGAACGGGAGACGGGAATTTCAGTCAGAATCGGAACAGAAAACCGCCACCAGGGGATGAAGGACTGCAGCCTTATTACGGCCACATATCACCTCAACGGAAAGCTGATCGGTACCCTGGGTTTGTTGGGACCAACCAGGATGGAGTATTCAAAAGCCATCAGCATCGTGGAGTTTTTAACCACGGCTCTTACAGAAGGACCAAATAAGTTTTGATGGAGGGTATTTATGAGCGTTAAGCAGCAGGTGACGCAGAACTCCGAGGTTGATGAGCGGCTGGCGGCATTGATGACCAACGCCAGTGCCATTCGAGCCGTCTCCCAGGCCGTGGAAGGCACTATCGGACCAAAAGGGCTCGATACCATGCTTGTTGACCAGTACGGCGACGTGGTGATCACCAACGACGGGGTTACCATTCTCGACCTGATGGAGGTAAGCCACCCGGCGGCCAGGATGTTGATTAAGACGGCCAAAGCCCAGCAGGAAGAAATCGGCGACGGGACAACCACGGCTGCCATTATGGCCGGCGCGCTTATCAGCGAAGGGGTGGACCGTGTCCTGAAAGGGGTCCCTGTGGTAAAGGTTATTGAGGGCATTCGCGCAGGGATCAAAAAAGCCCTGGCTGTCCTGGATGAAAAGACGGTAAAAATTCAGGAACTGGAGGTCCCTGTCTTGAAAGACGTGGCCCTGGTGGCCGGGCGCGGGTATGAGGATATTGCTTCGCTGGTGGTCCAGGCGGCTTCGCTTATTGGAAAGGAAAAGCTGCTGGACCCGGCCTTTAAACTGTCGGAGATGGTCCGGGCCGTGCCAGGCGCTGAGAACCAGGTTATTACCGGCGTTATCCTGGATAAGGAACCGCTCAATGTGGAAATGCCGAAAAGGTTGGAGCTGGCCAGGGTCCTGGTTATCGACGACGCTCTGGAACCGGAAGAACTCGATGATGAGGCCCTCGGTACGGAAGCAGGCGTCAAACGCTACCTCCAGCTGCAGGAAGAATTCAGACAAAATGTCAAGAAGCTGGCGACGCTGGGCGTCAACCTGGTTCTTGTGGACAGGGGCGTGCACGATATTGCCGAAGAAATCCTTACGGATGCCGGCGTTCTCGTTCTTCAGCGTGTCGCCAACAAAGAACTGCGGCAGGCTGCCGAACACTGCGGGGCTAAGCTCCTAAAGAGAACAGCCCTGAAAAAAGAGGGCGAAGAACTGGCGAAATGCCTGGGAGAAGCCAGGGAAGCATACTTTGACGAGAAACTGAAACATGTCCGCCTGCTGGGCGGTAAAGGCAAGAACCAGGCCACCATCCTGGTGGGGGCTTCCACCGAGGAAGTGGTGGGCGAGCGGGAGCGAATAGCCAAAGACGCCGCTTCCGCCGTGCAGGCGGCTGTAAGGGGAGGTGTCCTGGCCGGGGGCGGGGCGGTTGAGCTTGCCGTGGCCAGGGAAGTGGAGGAGGCGCGCAAGGAAACGCGGGGAATGGCGGCTTTTGGGGTCGAATGCGTCATTGCGGCCTTGAAGAAACCTTTTTCCCAGATCGTGCTAAACGCCGGTTTTAACCCGCTGGAGAAACTGGGAGACGTTATGACCGCCCAGCTGGAGAGCGGTAAGGACTCCCTGGGGGTTGACCCGGAAAGCGGGGAAATCAGGGACATGATGGAGATGGGGGTCTATGATCCCGCCCTGGTGAAAAAATACGCGCTGAAAGCGGCGGGAGAGGTGGCCGAGGCCATCCTGCGCATCGATACGATCATCAAAAAGAAGCCGGTCAAAGAGAAGGAAGAAAGCGACAGAGAGCTGTAACGATAGTTACTATATAATATATATATATTTACCGGGTGGTGTAATAATATGGAAGATATTAAGGAACTGGAAGCGGCGGCCGCAGGGCCAGAAGAAGACAATGCGGGCCGGCCGGAGGATGCGCCCGCGGAAGAAACAGCCGCTCAGGCGGGACTGGAAGAAAAGGAAGGGGAGGTGCCTGAACCCGACCCCAAAGAGGTTGAATTGAATGAAGCCAGGGATAGAATCTTGAGGCTTCACGCCGACTTTGACAATTACAGGAAAAGAGTGCAGCGGGAAAAAGAGGAGTGGTTTCAATACGCTTCACTGCATATAATAGAAAAGCTCTTACCGGTTGTCGATAACCTGGAAAGAGCTCTGGAAAACCTTAACAGCCAGACGGAAGAGGTTAGAAACCTCTTTTCCGGAGTTGTTATGACCTACCGGCAAATGATGGAGATACTGGAACGTGAGGGCTTGGAAGCCATTGACGCCGCGGGGCAGCCTTTCGATCCTCTTTTGCATGAAGCCATCATGCAGGTGCCGGCGGAAGAAGGGCAGGAAGACAACAAGGTGACAGAAGTGCTGCGCAAAGGCTACCGGTTTAAAGATAAGGTAGTGAGGCCGGCCATGGTTAAAGTAGCAAAAAGATAAGCTTAATAGTATACTCAGGAGGGAACGCAAATGGCAAAAGTAATCGGGATTGATTTGGGAACAACAAACTCTTGCGTGGCGGTTATGGAAGGAGGAGAACCCGTAGTTATTCCGAATTCCGAGGGGGGCAGGACCACTCCTTCGGTGGTGGCCTTTTCCAAAACGGGAGAAAGACTGGTGGGGCAGGTTGCCAAGCGCCAGGCCATTACCAACTCGGAGCGCACCATCCAGTCGATAAAAAGAAAAATGGGTTCTGACTATAAAGTGCGTATCGATGACCAGCAGTATACCCCGCAAGAAATATCCGCCATGATCCTGCAAAAGCTGAAAACCGATGCGGAAGCATACCTTGGCGATAAAGTAACCCAGGCGGTCATTACTGTACCGGCCTATTTTAATGACTCCCAGCGCCAGGCGACGAAAGACGCCGGCAAAATTGCGGGGCTTGAGGTCCTCCGGATTATCAACGAACCGACGGCTGCAGCCCTGGCTTACGGTATAGACAAGGAAGAGGACCAGACAGTGCTGGTTTTTGACCTGGGCGGCGGTACTTTTGACGTTTCCATCCTGGAACTGGGTGACGGCGTATTTGAAGTCAAGGCCACCAGCGGGAACAACCACCTGGGTGGGGACGACTTCGACGAGCGGGTAATCAACTGGATGAACGAGGAGTTTAAGAAGCAAACGGGCATCGATTTGAAGAGCGATAAGATGGCCCTGCAGCGGTTGAAGGAAGCGGCTGAAAAAGCCAAACACGAGCTTTCCTCAGTCGTCACGACCAACATTAACCTGCCTTTCATCACGGCTACGGCGGAAGGACCCCTTCACCTTGATTTGACCTTGACTAGGGCGAAGTTCAACGAGCTGACGGCAGACCTCGTGGAAATGACGATGGGACCGACCAGGCAGGCCATGAAGGATGCCGGCATCGACGCCTCAAAAATCAACAAGGTTCTCCTGGTGGGAGGTTCCACCCGCATTCCCGCAGTCCAGGACGCGATCAGGAACCTTTTGGGCAAAGAGCCCTTCAAGGGGATCAACCCCGACGAGTGCGTGGCTATAGGCGCCGCCATCCAGGCCGGGGTGCTGGCCGGTGAGGTCAAGGATGTTCTGCTCCTTGATGTGACTCCGCTTTCCCTGGGGATCGAAACACTCGGCGGGGTCTTTACCAGGCTTATTGAAAGGAACACCACCATTCCCACTTCCAAGAGCCAGATCTTTTCCACGGCGGCTGACAACCAGACCACGGTGGAAATACATGTTCTGCAGGGAGAAAGGGAAATGGCCGCCTATAACAAGACCCTGGGTCGTTTTCAGCTGACGGGAATTCCCCCGGCGCCCCGGGGCGTTCCGCAAATTGAGGTGAAGTTTGATATAGATGCCAATGGGATAGTAAACGTTTCCGCCAAAGACCTGGGCACCGGCAAAGAACAAAAGATAACCATAACCGCCTCCACCAATCTTTCCAAAGAAGAGATCGAGCGCATGGTCAAGGAGTCGGAAAAGTACGCTGCCGAGGACAAGAAGCGCAGGGAAGAGGCGGAAGTCAAAAATGCCGCCGACAACCTGATTTACCAGACGGAAAAGACCTTGCGCGAAGCGGGGGATAAAGCGAGCCAGGAAGATACCGAAAAGATCAACCAGGCCAAAGAGGAGCTTAAATCCGCTCTCCAGGGAGGCGATATAGAGAATATCAGGAAGAAGAGCGAGGCGCTTACCAACGCGCTGTACCAGCTCACCTCTAAGATGTACCAGCAGGCCGGGCAGACGGGTGCCGCCGAAAGCGCGGGCGGCAGCGGTTCCGGCGCGGAAAAGGAAAACGTAGTCGACGCGGATTATGAAGTCAAAGACGATAAGTAGACGGCAGTTGTAGCCGGCTTGCCGTGGAGGTGAGAATGTGGCCAAAAGGGACTATTACGAGGTCCTGGGTGTTGAGAGGAACGCTTCGGAGGCGGAAATAAAAAAAGCTTTTCGCAAGCTGGCTCGCCAGTACCACCCCGACGTAAATCCCGGCGACAAAACGGCGGAGGAGAAATTCAAAGAAGTAAACGAGGCTTACGAGGTGTTAAGCGATCCTGAAAAGAGAAGGCGGTATGACCAGTTCGGCCATGCGGGGACCGATCCGAACGGGTTCGGCGGCTTCGGGGGCTTCGGCGGTTTCGGCGGGGCCGGCGATTTCGGCGGCTTCGGCGACATTTTTGACATGTTTTTCGGCACTTCCGGGCAGCGGGCCAGGGGCCCGCAGCAGGGAGCAGACCTGCGCCTTGACCTGGAGCTTGATTTCAAGGAAGCTGTTTTCGGCGTGGAGAAGGAAGTGGAAGTGCCCCGAATAGAAAACTGCCCCCACTGCAAAGGGAGCGGGGCCAGGCCGGGAACAAGCCCGGAACGGTGCGCCAGGTGCAACGGAACGGGCCAGGTCAGGACAACGCAGAGGACGCCTTTTGGGCATTTTCAGACCGTTAAAACCTGCCCTGAATGCGGCGGGGAAGGAAGGGTCATCACCGCGCCCTGCCCTGAATGCGGCGGAAAGGGGAAGGTGCGGAGGGTTCGCAAACTGCACATCAAGATCCCTGCCGGGGTTGATTCGGGTTCCAGGATCCGCCTGTCCGGCGAAGGTGAACCCGGCCTGCGGGGCGGGCCCAACGGTGATCTTTACGTGTATATTGAAGTTAGACCGCACAAGATATTCAGCCGCCAGGGCGACGATATTTACGTGGAAGTCCCGATAACCTTTGTCCAGGCGGCGCTGGGCGACACAATCAAAGTGCCGACGCTGGAGGGAAAGGCGGAATTGAGAATTCCCGAAGGAACCCAGACGCACACGATATTCCGGCTGCGGGGCCAGGGTGTGCCCCGTTTGCGCGGGGGCGGGCGCGGCGACCAGCATGTCAAGGTCATTGTGGTAACGCCCAGCAGGTTGAGCGAAGAACAGAAAAAGGCCTTGCTGCAGTTTGGCAAGCTGAGCAGCGAAGATAATTACCGCGCCTTGGAAAAGGAACGGGACAAGGGAATATTCGAGAAACTCTGGGACAGCATAAGGGGTTAAGGGGAACGGGCGATGGAATGGCAGGAAATCGGGGTCAAGACGGGAGCGGAGGCCGTGGAGGCCGTGGCGGACGCTTTCTTTAGACTGGGAGCCGGCGGCGTGGTGATAGAAGAGCCGGAGGTTATCCGCGCAATGACGGAAAGCGGTTGTTGGGACGATTACGAGTTTCCGGAAGAGCGCTTAAACCGCTCTTATAGTCTTGTCACAGGCTATCTGCCGGTGAACGGCGGGCTACCGGCAAAATTGGAAGAGTTAAGGGAAAGCCTGGCTGAAATCGCCCGGCGCCTGGGTAAAGAGCCGTATGAGATCAACATTGCCACGGTCAGGGAAGAGGACTGGGCCAGTTCATGGAAGGCCTTCTTTAAACCTGTCAAGCTGGGGAGCAGGTTGGTGGTCCGCCCGACATGGGAGGAATACGCTCCCTCCGGCGAGGAAATAGTCGTGGATATTGACCCCGGCATGGCCTTCGGCACAGGAAGCCATATCACCACCATTCTCTGCGCGCGTCTTCTTGAGAAATACACATACCCGGCCATGCGGGTAATTGATGTGGGTACGGGAACCGGCATTTTGGCCATATGCGCCGCCCGCCTGGGAGCGGGTGAAGTGGTGGCCCTGGACTGCGACCAGACGGCAGTTGACACGGCGGCCGAAAACGTAAAAAAGAACCGCATGGAGGACGTGGTGAAGGTTGAGAAGTGCGACCTGCTGTCGGGGCTGAGAACGAAAGCGGACCTGGTTGTGGCCAACATTATCGCCGACGTGATTGTCAGGCTCTTGCCGCAGGTCAGGACCCGCCTCCGGCCGGGGGGCGTTTTTATCGCTTCGGGAATAACCGACGAGCGGAAGGATGAGGTTATGGACGCTGCAGCGCGTTACAATTACGGCCTCTTGGAGCAAAAAAGCCAGGAGGGCTGGACCGCCCTGGTCTGGAGATTGAAGGAGTGTTAAAGTGCGCCGTTTTTTTGTTTCAAGACAGGAAATATCGGGGGGACAGGCTTTCATCAGGGGCGATGAACTCCAGCACCTGGTCAGGGTCCTGCGCCTGGGCGTGGGCGACCCTGTTATTGTTTTTGACGGGCAGGGAAGAGAGTACCAGGGGGTAATCGATTCTTTGAGCAAGGAGCAGGCAGTGGTCAGGCTCAACTCCTCTTTGCGGGTGAACCGGGAGAGCCCAATTGATGTTTGGCTGGCCCAGGGGATAGCCAAAGGAGACAAAATGGAATTCATAATTCAAAAAGCCGTGGAGCTGGGAGTAAGGGGGATAATTCCCCTGGCCACCCAAAGGACCGTCGTCAAACTGGAAGGCGAAAAAAAGAAGATAAAAGAGCAGCGCTGGCAAAAAGTGGTCGTGGAGGCCGCCAAGCAGTGCGGGCGAATCCGTCTTCCAGACGTGTTTCCCTGTACCAGGGTCCCCGATTTCTTAGCCGGCCTGCCTCTGAATAAAATTCTGCTCGTTCCCTGGGAAAAAGGCGGTGTCCCTTTAAAAGCCGTTCTCACGGGAAAAGAATATGCTTTTCGCCAATCATGTCCCGTTTATATCCTGATTGGCCCGGAGGGAGGGCTGGAAGAAGAGGAAGTGGCCATGGCCGCGGAAGCCGGGGGAATACCGGTTACCCTGGGGCCCCGTATCCTGCGGACCGAAACGGCGGGACTGGTCGCAACAGCGGTGATTATGTACCAGTGGGGGGACATCGGGTGAAAAGAAAAAGGCCGCGGGTAGCCTTTTATACGCTCGGCTGCAAAGTGAACCAGAGTGAAACCGAGGCCATGGGCGCCCTGTTCAAAGAACGGGGTTACAATATTGTGGATTTTGCAGACCCTGCCGATGTTTACGTCATCAATACATGTACCGTCACTCACCTTGCCGACCGCAAGTCTCGCCAGGTCATCCGCCGGTGCAGGAAAAACAACCCGGGCGCGAAAGTGGTGGTTGCCGGCTGCTATTCGCAGGTTTCGCCCCAGGAGGTTGAACGTATTCCCGGGGTCAACCTGGTGGTGGGCACTTTGGAGAAAAACCGCATCGTGGAATGGCTTGAAGAAATGGGAGAAGACGCCGGGCAGCCCGTTTTAAAGGTGCGCGATTTATGCGAAGCCAGGGATTTTGAAGACCTGGAGATTGACAGGGTGATAGGCCGCACCAGGGCGTATCTCAAGATCCAGGACGGCTGCGAACAGTATTGTTCGTACTGCATCATCCCGTACGCGCGCGGACCTGGCCGCAGCAGGCCAAAACCCGGCGTCCTGCGCGAGGCGAGGAGACTGATCGCGGCCGGGTTTAAGGAAATTGTCCTCACCGGTATACACCTGGGAGCCTACGGCCGTGATCTGGATGCCGGCGCCAGCCTGGAAGACCTGCTGCCGGAGCTGCTTGCGCTTTCCGGGGATGTGCGCTGGCGCTTGAGTTCCCTTGAGCCGACAGAGGTGAGCGGCGCCTTGCTGGAGATAATGGCTTCCTTTCCCAACATCTGCCCTCATCTTCACCTGCCCCTCCAGAGCGCCCATGACGAGATACTTAAAACCATGAACAGGCCGTACAGCACTGGAGAATACAGGAAAGTCATCGAACGGGTAAGGACGGTCCTGCCGGACATTGCCGTCACGACAGATATCATGGTAGGGTTTCCCGGCGAAACCGACGAGCATTTCAAGGTTTACCCCGGTTTTATCGAGGAAATGGCTTTCAGCCGCCTGCACGTCTTCAAATTTTCGCCGCGGCGCGGCACGCCCGCAGCGCTGTTTGAGGGGCAGGTGCCCGCTTCGGTCAGCGAGGAGCGGAGCCGGCAGATGATCCGGCTGGGGGAAAGATTAGCCCGCAGGTATGCCGGGCGCTTCGTGGGACGCACGCTTCGTGTGCTGGCGGAGACGGAAAAAGGAGAAGGTTGCTGGGAAGGGCACAGTGAAAACTACCTTCTCATCGAATTTGCCTCAGCAAAAACCCAACGGGGTGATATTGTTTCCGTCAGGCTGGAAAGAGCGAATGGGGATAAGTGCCGGGGGAGCGGACCATAAAAATCCTCGCGGGTTATCTCGAAAAAAAGGAGGTGTTATAGTGCCGGAGTGTGTTTTTTGTAAAATCGTCAAGGGGGAAATACCTGCCAGGAAAGTGTACGAAGATGACCAGGTTATCGCCATCCATGATATTAACCCCGTGGCTCCGGTGCATGTCCTGGTGATGCCAAAAACGCACATTGCCAGCCTTTCCGCGGCAGGCGACGCGGAGCTTTCGCTCATCGGCAGAATTCATGGGATTATCCGTGACTTGGCCAAAGAGCTGGAACTGGCTGGCGGTTACCGTGTCGTGAACAACTGCGGTCCCCAGGGAGGACAGACAGTTGACCACATTCACTTTCATCTGCTGGGCGGGAGAAGCATGAACTGGCCGCCGGGTTAATTCTCTTGACCCTCTCTTTGTGTTACAGTATAATAGAAAATGTGCAATTTTTAGCTCCAATCCCGCTTATTGCAGCAAAAGAGAATCCAGCACGAGATCCAGCACGACGGTCGTAGTGGAGGGAGGGATAAAGGCATGAGTGAAGTCAGGGTTGGGAAGAATGAAACATTGGACAGCGCGCTGCGCCGCTTCAAGCGCACCTGCCAGAAAGCCGGAGTTCTTTCCGAGGTTAGAAAGCGTGAACACTACGAAAAACCAAGTGTTAAAAGGAAGAAGAAGTCCGAAGCAGCGAGAAAACGCAAGTATAAATAGGGGGTCCCGGTGATGAGTCTGAAAGACAGACTGGCAGAGGATATGAAAGAGGCCATGAAAGCGAGGGAAGCGGGAAAGCTGAAGCTTTCCGTGATCCGGATGGCCAGGGCGGCTGTAAAAAACCAGGAAATTGAGCGGGGCCGTGAACTCAGCGATGAAGAGATAACGGAAGTGCTGGCCCGCGAAGTAAAGCTGCGCCGAGACGCCATCCCCGAATATGAGAAGGCCAACCGCCCCGAAACAGTCGAATCGTTAAAACAGGAAATCAACATCCTGATGGAATACCTCCCCCAACAGTTGACCGCGGAAGAAATCGTCGCCGTTGTTAAACAAGCCGTTGAAGAAACAGGAGCCCAGGGGCCCAGGGATATGGGCAAGGTTATGGGCAGGGTTGTTCCCTTGACGAAAGGTAAAGCCGACGGCAGGGTGGTCAATGAAATAGTGAAGAAAGTATTGAGCGGTGAAAGTTGAGAGTTAAACAGCGACAGCCTGGTTAAACACCAGGCTGTTTTGGCTTTTGGCGGGTTCAAAGGTCGCTTGAGGCGAAATAATTGCTGCGGATAATCTTGTCGGCGATGGCCAAACCCTTTACGGCATCCTGCTTTTCCTGTTCGCTGAGCGGTTTGCCGACAACCTTCATGTCAGCCAGGACAGCGAAGTTTTTTTGCGTCTTTAACAGGTTGCGGCCCATGGCGGTGCCGGCGAAACGGCTTTCCTCCACACCCATGAGGTAGCAGATGGTGGGCATAATGTCGATTTGGCCGCTGGCGGTCGTTATTTCTTTCCTGTTCAGCCGTTTGTCGTATATGATCAGGGGGACACGGTTGTTATTGTCCTGCCACCACCTGTCTTTGGCCTGTATTTTGGCGAGCTCCGGCCGGTAGAACTTGTTGACCCCGCAGTGGTCTCCATAGATGACGACGGTCGTCTTTTCCAGGAGCCCGTCTTTTTCCAGCCGTTTCAAAAATTCACCGATTTGCTGGTCGGTATAATGAATGCACTGCAGGTAATTGCCCAGGATTGTCCTGTCGATTTTAGCGTCCAGTTGAAGCGTCCGGTGATGAGGAGGCAGTGAAAAAGGAGCATGGCTGGTCAGCGTGATCATAAAGAGGTAAAAAGGCTGCCGCTGGCTTCGCAGCATATCGTTAACCTGCCGGAAAAGAGAACCGTCGCTCAGACCCAGGCCGATCACCTCGTCTATCTCGAAAGCGGTGGAATCCAGGCACTTCTCGAAACCGAATGATGATAAGGCCTCCATCCAGTTCCAGTATGCACCCCTGTCCGGGTGGACGGCCAGCGTTGCGTAACCCTTTTTTTGCAGGAGCCTGGGGAGTGAATTGTAAGTGTTGTTGGGGAAACGGAAAAAAGTGCTTCCCTTGCGAACGGGATAAACCGAGGTATTGGCCATCAGTTCGGCGTCGGAGGTGGTGCCGTTGTAGACCTGTTCATAAAAATTGGAGAAATAGAGACTGTGTTTTAGGAGCGCGTTCAGGTTGGGGGTGATTTCCCGCCCAGCTATTTTTTTGTTGATCACAAAGGATTCCAGGGACTCTACCTGGATAAAAATAAGGTTGTTGCCTTCCAGCAGGTCCTTGTACCTGTTGTCGGGCAGGTTTTCATGCTTGGCGTCGAACCATTTTCTTATTTCCTCTTTTTCTTCCGCATTCAGCACAATGGGGCGGCAGTCTTTCCAGTAGGTGTAGACATCGAAAAGGTGGTACCCGATCGGCGAGAGGTTGGCCGCGGTCTGGACGGGAACCCAGCAGTTGATGAAGCGCTCGATCCTTTCGTCAGGCTGCTTCAGCACGTAAAACTTGAACGGGACGTAGAGGATGAACGAGGCGGAAAGCAGGAAGACCGCGGCAAAAAGCGCCGCTTTTCTCGTATTGGCGATCCAGCGGGACATTTTGCCGGGGAACAGCAAAAAAAGCGCCGGCAGGTCGAGCAAAAAAACGAAATCGACAGGGTAAACCAGCGAGAAGATGCACTCCCAGAGGTTCTCCAGGTTTGCCGTCATCCTGAAAAGGTGCATGTTGATCAAAGACCCGTTTCCCCCGCGGCAGTACCACAGGTCGAAGATCATCAGGACGGAGACGAGGAGGTTTACGAAAAGCAGGTAAAGAGTATGACCCCTGCGCTTAAGCAAAAAAGCGAAAGAGAGGACCCAAAAAATGAAAGCAAGATAAAGGGAAAGCGAAGGGATGGAATAATATCCCCTGAAAAACCCAAGTTCCGTGTAGTCCGTTCCCGTGATTATCCCCACAAAGACGACGGACTTCACCAGCAGGGCAAAGGCGGTATACGCCCACAAGTAGTATGGTTTTATAACTGGGAGAATGGATAATGCTTTTTCTTTGACTGGCAAAAACATGCGTGACTCCTTTTTTATTAGTACTATAACCATTAGTTCGCGCAACATACTGGCATTCCCTGCCAGGCTGGAGATAACAGCTTTAAATAATAATAAAGAAAGACAAAAAACCAGAGAAAAGAACAATCTCTGGGTCGGTGCTGCGGCGCTTGCGTTTCCCATGCCGCTTTTGCCCTGTACAGCCGTGTTTACTGCTGCCTGCTCACGCGCAGAGAGAAACGACTTACGGCGGTACCGGTGCGGGCCATGTGTTCTTTAAGGCCGGTCGGCCCCATGTTGTAAGCGGTCAGGGCCTTGTGGTAGTCGTAATCGTTAATTGTCAGAAGTTTTCCCAGGTAGTAAGCGGCCAAGGCGATATTGTACCCGCAGTCGTAAAGCAGTTCTTCGCGGTAATCGACGCCGAGCTCGCCGGCTATTTCCCGGGCGGTCGAAGGCATAAGCTGGCAAATACCGATTGCTCCGCTCGGGCTGACTGCCTTTGGGTCAAAATCGCTTTCCCATTTTATTAGTTCCAGCATTATGGCAGGGTTGATTCCGTACTTTTTGCTTTCCTTATCCACTGCGGCGATCACTTCGGGCGAAGTGCCGTAATACCTGGCGCAGAGGATTTCCATCTCGCTTCTTAATTCGCTGCTTTCTTTCTGCAGTTTAAGGAGGTCCTGTTCAAGGGCCGCTTTTTCTACGTATAACATGCACAAGCAAAGAAGAGCGGCGAGTACGATGGCGGTGTAAACAAACAGCAGGTGCGGCAGCTTCAGGGACGCGGTTTTCAAGCTAATCACCCCGTTTGTTTTGACATCGGCCTGTCGAAACGATTATCGAAATATGGAATGTTTTTGTCATAACGGTTTATATTATAAAGAAGAAATTTCCTCTTGACAACGAACAGGATGTTAAATTTTCCCCAGCCTGATTTAAACAGCCCGGCGTTTTGTGATAGAATATGTAGGTAAGCTTTATCACCGGCAGGTGGGGGTGAGCCTGTGAAGATTAAGGGCCGTCTTCTTTATGGATTAGTTTTGTTGTTTGCTTTTTTGGCTGCCGGGCTGCACGCCTCGCCGGCGCAACTGGTTTACGTTGTGCCTGTGCAAGGCACAATAGACCCCGGCCAGGCCAGGTTCGTGGAAAGAAGTTACCGGGAAGCAGGCGAGCTTAAAGCGACAATGGTCTTGCTGGAGGTTGATACGCCCGGCGGGATGGTTGACGCAGCCCTGAAAATAAGGGACACCATCCGCCGCAGTCCAGTCCCCACCACGGCGCTGGTGCGTGGAGGAGCTATTTCAGCGGGAGCCTTGATCACCCTGGCCTGTGAAAAGATAGCCATGGAACCCGGGAGTACCATCGGCGCAGCCGAACCGCGGATCGGGGCGGAAAAAGCCGACGAGAAATACATCTCGTATTTCTCAAAAGAGATGGCCTCAACAGCCGAGACGAACGGCCGCAGGCCCGACATTGCGGTCGCCATGGTGGACAGGGACAAGGAAATACCGGGGCTGGTGGAAAAAGGCAAACTGCTGACGCTTACCTACCTGGAAGCTGAAAAGTACGGTTATGCGGATTATATCGTGAAAGACAGGAGCGAACTTTTGGCCAAGCTTGATTTGGCCGGGGCGCAGGTTAAGGAAAGCGCGCCCTCTTTGCCGGAACGGTTGGCGAGGGTGCTGACCAATCCCTTTGTGGCCCCGCTTCTTTTGACCATAGGAATTGCCGGCATTGTGATTGAAATATTCACTGTGGGTTGGGGCGTGGCCGGGACCGTCGGTCTTATTTCCCTGGGTCTCTACTTCGCCGGCAACCTCCTGGCAGGGTTTACCGGGTGGGAAGCGCTGCTCCTTTTCCTGCTGGGCATTATCCTGCTGGGCGTGGAAGCGGTCGTTCCCGGGTTTGGGATACCCGGCATTGGCGGGATTGCCTGTTTAACTGTCAGCATTATTATGGCCGCGCCCAGCTGGGAAGCGGGCATAATCTCCCTGGTTTTTGCGCTGGTCGGGACCATCATCCTCTTGTTCCTGAGTTTTAAGATACTGAACCGGCGAAAGTTCTGGAATCGCCTGGTCCTGGGAACCAGCTACAAAAAAGAAGACGGGTATATCCCGCAGGCTGAGGATTTGAGCAGGCACATCGGAGCGAGAGGAACTGCTCACACCATCCTGCGCCCCGCCGGAACAGTGGTCCTGGAAGACGGGACCCGGCTGGACGTCGTCGCTGACGGGGAATACATCGCCAGGGGAGAGAAGATAGAAGTGGTCCGCGTGGAAGGGATCAGGGTCATTGTCCAGCCCGTGCGGGAGCAGTAAACGAGCGGCGTTTTTGTCCCCCCAAAAAACAAGGCAGGCATGTTTGGGGGTAAAATATTGAGGTAAAGAGGTAAAAATGAAAATAAAAGGGGGAAAATTGAATTATGGCAACTCTTGTTTCATTCATAATCATGTTGGCCATCATCCTGGTGGCATTGGCCGTGCTGTTCAGCTTCATACCGGTGGGGTTATGGATTTCCGCGCTGGCCGCGGGCGTTCGCATTGGGATTTTTACCCTGGTGGGCATGCGTTTCCGGCGCGTTCCGCCGGGGCTGATTGTAAGCAGCCTGATTAAATCGGAAAAAGCGGGAATCAAGGTCTCCGTAAACCAGCTGGAAGCCCATTACCTGGCCGGGGGCAACGTGGACAGGGTGGTCAACGCGCTCATTGCCGCCGAGAGGGCCAACATCCCCTTGCCTTTTGAACGGGCCGCCGCGATTGACCTGGCGGGGCGCAACGTCCTGGAGGCCGTGCAGATGAGCGTAAATCCGCGTGTTATTGAAACCCCAGTTATCGCGGCCATGGCCAAAAACGGGATTGAAGTGAGGGCGCGGGCCAGGGTTACGGTTCGCGCCAACATAGACCGGCTGGTCGGCGGCGCGGGTGAAGAAACAATTATCGCCCGGGTCGGCGAAGGCATAGTCACCACGGTGGGCAGTTCCGAATCACATAAGGAAGTGCTGGAAAACCCTGATTCCATTTCGCGGACGGTCCTGAACAAGGGTCTCGATGCCGGCACCGCTTTTGAAATACTTTCCATCGACATAGCCGATGTCGATGTTGGCCGCAACATCGGAGCCCAGCTGCAGACAGACCAGGCGGAAGCGGACAAAAGGATAGCCCAGGCCAAGGCCGAGGAGCGCCGCGCCCTGGCCGTGGCGAGGGAGCAGGAAATGAAGGCCGCGGTCCAGGAGATGCGCGCCAAAGTGGTGGAAGCGGAGGCCGAAGTTCCGAAAGCATTGGCGCAGGCCCTGCGTGAAGGGAAACTGGGGGTAATGGATTATTATCAACTCCAGAACATCATCGCCGATACCGGCATGCGCGAATCGATTGCCAGGACCGGGCAGCCCCAGGGCGGCGCCCCGGATACAGGTAAGAAATAAGCACGCCGGCTGCCGAAAAATGACTGATGGAGGGGGTGTGCCCCTTTGGATTTTGTAGTTATTCTCCTTTTTATCCTCTATATCGTCTTTCGTTCAATGGGCGACCGCCGGAGGGGAATGAGCAGGGAACCCGTGCGGAAAAAGCCGGCGCCGGTTGAGGCTGCCGGAAAGATAAGGCCGCAGGAAAAGCAGGTTCCCCTAAAAAGGATGCTGCCCGAAGGCGAGAGCGCCTATGACCAGCTTGTTTATATGGAAGGGGCGGAACCTGAAATTAAGGAAGAAAAAGTAGAAAAGGGAGAAGAAGCCGGCCCGGCTTCGCCTTTTTACGGCGAATCGGCGGGAGGTTCCTTCGCGTTCATGTCCGGGGACGACCTGCGCAAGGCGGTCATCTGGAGCGAGATCCTGCAGAAACCCAGGTTCCGCAAACCCTATCGTTTTTAGAGAGGGCGCGTAACACCATGGTTGTTTTCAGTTCAGATGCCTTAAGGGATTATAAGTCAAATAATATTTACCCAACACCATTAGCAAGGGCACAACCCATTTTATTCAGATGAAAGGCATATGAATGCGGCACTGCCAGGAATTTTAAGAAAATATTGACAGGGATGAGAATAGGGCTGCCAGTTTATGGCAGCCCTATTAATTAATCCTACCAAATAATTTTCCTAAAACAGTTTACTAGCGGGTTTTGCGGATTGAAACGTAAAATCTTGTTATGGAGGTAGATATGGATAATCAAATTCAGGAAGCTCTGAATGAATTGAATATATCTAGCCTGCATGAAACCGTTGCCCAGCTTATTGAGCTCATTGGGATCGAAAGTACCTTTAAGATTGTCGAAACCTACGGAGGGCTGGAACTTTACATTCCCAAGCTGGACAGGCAGCTTCTGCATGTCAGGAACGCCAGGATCAGGGGAGAATTCAACGGGGCCAATTACGCGGAACTCGCTTTGAAATACAAGCTGTCTGAAAACAGGATCCGCAGTATCGTACATAAAAAAGGTGCGGAACAAAATACGGTCAAAAATAAGAAGAACAGCCAAGCTAATTGGGGATAATGTCACAATATATCCGTTGCCTGTCTGAACGGTCACGGGTATTGGGGAAATTGCTCGGAAAATAATGGAAAATAAATAGAGGAAATCCTTAACATATAGCGAATCTGATTTATGCAGGTGCAAGCCACCCGGGTAGGCAAGCGGTAAACAACAAAAATGATTTAGTGCGAGGTTGCTATGGATATCGGTAAACGAGAAGAAGCGCTGAAAATTCCGGAACTGAAACTGGTCAGGTGCAGGTGCAATAAGCTGCTCTGCGCCGCAAACGGGAACGAGATAGAAATCAAGTGCAATAAATGCAAACGGCTGCTGACTATAAAAACATGCGGTATTATCAGCGTGGAGGTTAAACAGGGATAACATTTTAAAATTTTATTAATAAATGGTTTAAAAATGGAATACACTGGAAAAGTAAAGCCCAAGAGGCAATATGAGCTTTTTTGCTTGTATTGCCTTTTTATTTTGGATCAATTTATGTAATTCGGAACGGGGGTGATGTAATTTGCGGATAAGGAAAGCCGTTATTCCGGCCGCTGGCCTCGGCACAAGGTTTTTGCCCGCCACCAAGGCCCAGCCCAAAGAGATGCTGCCCATCGTGGATAAGCCGACCATCCAGTACATTGTCGAGGAAGCCATCCAGTCGGGCATAGAGGACATCATTATTGTTACCGGGCGCGGCAAAACGGCCATCGAGGACCACTTTGACAGGTCGTATGAACTGGAGGCGGCGTTAAACGCCAAGGGCAAGCGGGAGCTGCTCAACCAGGTCGAGTACATCTCCAATATGGCCTCGGTGTATTACGTGCGGCAAAAGGAGGCCAAAGGGCTGGGCCATGCGGTGTGGAGCGCCCGCAAGTTTATCGGCGACGAGCCTTTCGCCGTGCTCCTGGGAGATGACGTGGTCATTTCCGAGAAGCCGTGTTTGAAACAGATGATGGAGGTCTTTGAAGAATACCGGACTCCCGTTATCGGGATCCGTGAAGTAGACAGGTTTGACGTATCCAAGTACGGCGTCATTAAAAGCAGCGGCCAGATTAAAAAGGGCCTGCACAGTATCGTCAATATGGTGGAAAAGCCTTACCCGGAGGCGGCACCTTCAAACCTGGCCATAATGGGAAGATACATTCTCACTCCCGAAATAATACCGATCCTTGATACCCTTCCTCCCGGTTCCGGCGGGGAAATCCAGCTTACCGACGCGATCAGGGAACTCAATAAAACACAAAAGGTGTTGGGCTACGAGTTTGAAGGCATTCGTTACGATGTCGGCGATAAAGTCGGTTTAATCAAAGCCACGGTGGAATTTGCCCTGCGCAGGGACGACTTGAAAAAAGAAGTTGAAAAATACCTGGTGGATCTCGTGTATTCGCAGCTTGGATTCCGCAGTCCCGGTACGGTTGTCCTGCATAAAGTAATATGACTGCCCGGCGGATGTGATAATAAATTAAGGAGGATGATTCTAATGTCGGTTCGTGCAAAAAAAGGTTACTGGAGAAAGGCTTCGGTGATGTGCTTGATCATGCTTGCTTTTACCCTTTGTTCTTTTGATGCCGCCCTGGCCGGCCCTTACGGCGGCGGTTCCACGCCGCCGTCGCAAGAGACGCCGCCGGCCACCCCCATCACGGAAAACGTGAAAACCGACGATGACAGGGCCCTGGACCAGGCATTAAGGCAAACCGGCAAGGCTGTTTTGTCCTTGGGCGGTGCCGCTGCTGCCCGATTCAGCCCTGCGGTCGCAAATTCCCTGGCGCAGGCCAAAGAACCGCTAACCCTGGAAAAACCGGGGGTGAGTGTCCAGTTTTCCCCGCAGGCTCTCCAGGCTCCGGAGATCACAGGAGTGGTACAAAAGGAAAACGCCGTAATCGAAATCGGTGTTGAGGTGGTGTCCACGGCCGAAGCAAACAGCATCCTGGCCGGCGCTCCCCTGGGCCAGAGCACCGGGCTCTTCTCCGTTGGCGGGATCATGGTCGACCTCAGCGCCCAGGTAAAGACAGGAACCGCAACTGTTGGCATAGACGGTTTTCCTGAACCCGTGGCGGTGACCGTAGACCTTTCCAGTCTCGGCACTCTTACCCAGGAAGAGATCAACCAGCTCACCGGCGTGCGTTTGGAGAAAGACGCCGCCGGCAACATCGTTGCGGTCTCCCTCGGCGGCACCTATGACCCGGTAAAGAAGACTTTTACCTTCTATACCGACAGGTTCAGCTATTATACCGTGATGAAGAACACAAAGCTGGTAAAGATCGTCTTAACCCTCAACAATTCCACCGCTGTGCTGAACGGCAATACAAAAACCCTTGATTCGCCGGCCACCCTGGTCAATAACCGCACGATGGTCCCCTTGAGGTTTGTGGCAGAAAGCCTCGGCGTTAAGGTGGACTGGATCGGGGCCACCAGGACCGTAAAGATGAAGCTGGACGGCAAAGAACTCAGCCTGGTGATCGATCAAACCATACCTGGGCTTGACGTTCCCGCCAAGATCATCAACAGCCGGACCATGGTTCCCCTGCGCTATGTCTCCGAGTCGTTCGGCGCCAGCGTGAAATGGTTCCCGTCCACTTACAGGGTGGAAGTAGTGAGATAAATGTTTCGGCTTAAGGCCTTGGCTTATTGGGCGACAGGGGCCGGACTGGCTGCGGCGCCCTTGCTGAAAGGGCTCTTTTACCCGGAAGAACTGGTTTTAGCGCAGGTCTATTTGGGCGTCGCCTGGCTGTTGTATGCAATCTCCCGCCTTTCCGACAAGCGGGTTGAGCTTAAATTCGGCTCCATCGACTGCGCGGTCCTTGCTTATTTGCTGGCCAATGTTTTAACCCTCTTTGTCGCAGTCCATCTCCACGAGGCTGTTTTGGGGGTATACCGTGCAATAGATTATATACTGATTTTTTTCCTGGTGTCCAGCCTTACCAGGGAAGCGAAAGAGCGAGAAAAGTTTACCCGGTTCATTTTCTTCAGCACCGTGCTTGTTTCGGTAATAGGCATCCTGGCGGCCATGGAGATGGTAAGCTTTCCTGAGGCCTATGCCGGCAAACGAATCATGTCCACCTTCCAGTATCCCAATGCCCTGGCTATTTACTCGGCAGTGGGCATCATCACGGGATTAGGCTTTCTAATGACCAGCAGCGCCGCATATGCAAAAATACTGGTTGGTACAGGGATTTACCTTGATTTTATCGCCCTGCTGGGAAGCCTTTCCCGCGGGACCTGGCTTGTCCTGGGCCTGGTATTCCTTGTATACCTGCTGGGAAGCGGCAAGCGCTTTTTTTGGCCCAGCCTCTACCAGATCATGGTTATTACCCTCATCGGATGTATAAGCAGCAAGGGATTTCTCGGCGGGGTATACCGGCAGAATTACACGAACGCCTTGGAATGGCTGGTTCTGGGAGGAGCGTTTATTGCTGCAGGGCTGGCGGCGATTCATGTTTTGCCGGCCGTCGCCCGGCGCAAGCGGTTCCTGCGCAGACATAAAAAAGTGCTGCTTTGGGCCTTCACCCTGGAGATTCTTTGCTGCATATTATTCTATTTTTCCTATGCTTCCCAGGTCCTGCCAACCCCCGCCAGCCAGCTTTTGGACACGGAGGTGATCCAGAGGTTCGGCACAATAGGCGGGGAAGACGGCAGCTACATGGACCGGATGGACTATAACCGGGTTGCCCTGCAGATAGTCGGGGATCATCCCGTGCTGGGAACAGGGGCGGGGGGGTGGAACGCCCTTTACCACCTGTACCAGGACAGACTGTACTGGTCCAGCGAGGTTCACAACCACTATTTTCAGACCTGGGTGGAGTCAGGGACCGTCGGGCTTGCTGCCTACCTGGCCGTGTGGCTCTCGCTGCTGTGGCGCATTATCAGATTTTTGCTGCGCCCAAAAGGGGACTCGCGCTGGCCTTACACCTGGGCTGTCCTCCTGGCCTTTCTGGCGCTCCTGGTCCACAGCGGGATAGACATGGAACTTTCCATGCCGGCCGTGGCCCTGGTCTTCTGGTCGCTGGCGGCGGTGGTCAAGAGCGAGGTCAACGGGCACGGCCGCCGCAGGAGAAAAACCCTGGCCGTGCCTAAGCCGGGTTATATCGCCGGGTGCTTGCTGGTAGGGGTGATATTAATTATCCTCCCGGTCCGGGAATACCGGGCGATTTTGCTCGGCAAAGCGGGAGCGGAAGAAAAACGGCTCGGTTACTATCCACGGGCCATCGATAAATTCGAACAGGCCTATCGTCTTTCGCCCCTGTCCCCTGACCTGGCTGCGGCGCTGGCCGAGCTTTATGCTCGCCGCTACAAGTCGCTGCCGCTGGATGTGTATAAACAGCGGGTTTACTATTACGCCAACAGGGCTGTGGAATTGGCCCCCTATAATATCAAAACCAGGTGGTCGCTGGATGCGGCTTACGGTCTTGTGGGCGACGAAGAGGCCCTGTTAAAAGAAAGAGAGCGCCTGGCGGGGCTTTTGCCGAAAGATCCTTACACCCTTGGAACGCTGGCCAAAACATATTTCGAGCAAGGCATGGCCTTCCTGGAAAGAGGGAACTCCGCCGGCGCCAGGTTGTATTTCAGCCGCTGCGTGAGCTTGACCCCAAAAATAGAGGAGAACTATCTCATGTCTGAAAAACGCCCCAACATGAGGCCATCAGCGCAGGTTTATCTCCTGTCGGGGCAGGCTTCGCTCCTTTTGGCGGACAAAGAAGCGGCGGTGGAAGCGCTTTCCAAGGCGCTCCACCACAAAGACACCAAGAACCAGGCCGGCTCACTGCTGGCTCTTGCCTACGAAGACGTGGACCCTGCAAACTGCGCCAAATTCTATAATCAGTACGTTAAAAACAACCAGGAAAACAGGCCTTTTTTTGAAAAAAACCGCAGCCTGCTAAATCTCGTAAACGGAGGGAAAACATGAACGCAGAAACGGACAGCCGGCATGTTCAACAGGAAATAGATGTCCGGCAGGTGTTAACTGTCCTGGACAGGAGGAAATGGTTTATCGTCATTTTTACCCTTTCCGCCTTGATGACGGCGGCCGTACTTTCATTTTTCATACTTCCCCCGGTTTACGAGGCCCAGACCACCCTTCTTGTGGTGCAGGGCGATGAAAAGAAGGCTGTCCGGACAGAGTCCAATGATCTGGAATCCATGATCAGCGCGATTTCCCGCTTGCCGGAAATGACCATCAAGACCTATGTGGAGCAAATAAAGGACCCCGTTCTCCTGAGCGAGGTCATCGCCAGGCTGGATATGGCCAAGGACGGCTACACCGTGGAAAGTTTAAGCAACATCATCAGGGTCACGGCGATTAAGGACACGAATTTAATCGAAGTCAAGGTGCGGAACACCGACCCGAAACTGGCGGTCGCCATCGGCAGCGTTTTAACCGAGCTCTTCCTGGAATCCATCTCCAGGAACACCCAGCAGCAGTTGACCAAGTCCGTCGCTTTCCTCCAGGAACAGTTTGCGGTCGTGAAAAAAGACCTGGAAGCAGAACGGGCAAAGTTGAAGGACCTGGAAGCGAGGCCGCGCAGCATAGCTTTTTTGGAGCAGGAGAGATCCAGCACCGGCAATGATTTGAATAAATTCAGGAGCCTGTACCTGGGCAGCCAGGTTGCTTACCAGCAGATCCAGGCGGGCTTGAAGGAACTGGAAAAGAGGCTGAAGGAGATCCCGCCTGAGGAGCAAAACCAGAATAATCCGCTTTATGTCTCGCTTAAAGAGCAGGTGGCCGGCAAGAACATTGCCTTGACCGAGGAGCGGGCGCAGATGGAGGCCCTCTCCAGCAAGATGAAAGAGCTGCAGGCCCAGCTCGACAGGCTCCAGGTCGAATTAACGGAAAAGAAAAACGAGACTGAACTGGTGCGAAGAAAAGTCGAAGAGCTGGAAAAAACTTACGCGCTGCTGTCCGAAAAGATAACGCAGACGCAGATAACCAAGTCCATTAATCTTGGAGAAACGAACATTCAAGTTGTTTCACCCTCAACAATTAAAGTCGATCCCGTTAAGCCCAACAAAAAGTTGAACCTGGCGCTGGCCGGCGTTCTTGGGCTCATGATGTCCGTGGTTTTCGCCTTTGTCTTGGAGCTGCTCGACAACAAAATCCACACCGGCGAAGACGCGGAGAGGCACCTGGAACTGCCCGTGCTGGGCATGATCCCCAGGTTTAGGGAAAACGGCAAAGACAATAATCGCGCAGGAAAGGATACGGCCTATGCACAGGGAAGCGCAACCAGCGCAAAATAATGTTTTAATCGCCCACCATTATCCCAAATCTTTGGAAGCGGAAGCCTTTAAGGTCTTGCGGACCAACCTCCAGTTTATAGGCATGGATAAGCCAATAAGGTCCATCGCTTTCACCAGCGCCGGGCCGGACGAGGGGAAGTCGACCGTGCTTGCCAACCTGGCGGTGACTCTGGCTCAAACAGGCAAAAGGGTCCTAGTGGTAGATGCCGACCTCAGGCTCCCGGTCCAGCACAAGATCTTTACCCGGCTCAATGCTGTCGGTTTAACCAATGTTCTGGTGGAAAACGCTGACCTGGAGGAGTGTGTTAGAAAAACAAACAGCGAAGACGTGTACCTCCTTTCCGCCGGCCCCATTCCTCCCAACCCGGCAGAGCTGCTGGATTCCGAAAGGATGAACTGCCTTGTAAAGAAGCTTGCGGAAAGGTTTGATTGCGTTCTTGTCGACGCGCCGCCGGTTTTGGCGGTTACGGACGCCGTGCTTCTTTCGCGCAAGGTGGACGGTGTTATCCTGGTGGCCGTCGCCGGCAGGACAAGGATAGACCGGGCCAAAGAGGCCAAGGAGCACCTGGTTCGCGCCGGCGCGAGGATCCTGGGAGTTGTCCTCAACAGCGTGGAAAGGTCCAAGGACGACCAGTATTACTATTATTACTACGGAGAGCGCAAGTGATCTGGGGAGATACCGACTGGCACTGCCATATCCTGCCGGGGGTGGATGATGGCCCCCGGAGCCTGGATGAATCTTTGGGCATGGCCAGGGCCGCCGCGCAGCTGGGATTCACGAAGATTGTAGCCACGCCGCACTTTGAGGCGGGGGTATATGAAAACTGCCGCGAGACCGTTTTGATGGGAGTGAAATCCCTGAACGATGCCCTGCGAGATGTCGGGATTCCTGTCGAGGTGCATCCCGGCTCGGAGATAATGCTCAGCCCCGATATAGCGGTGCTTCTCAGGGAAGGCCGGCTCATGACGGTCATGGACAGGGGAATCCATGTGCTGGTCGAGTTGCCCCTGTCGCAATGCCCGCTGTGGGCGGAGCATGTCCTGGCGGAGATAAAGGAACAGGGGCTGGTCCCGGTGCTGGCTCACCCGGAAAGGTACGGCTGGATGAACGAGGATAAGCTGGCCGCGCTTTATAAACAAGGGATTCACTTTCAGTTCAATGCCGGTAGTTTAGTGGGCAAGTATGGAAACCGGGCCGCGGCATTTACCAAAACATTTAAGGAAAAAGGATACGTGGTTCAGTGGGGCAGCGACGCCCATTCGGAAATCGGGTATGAGGTATTAAAAATGGCATATCGTTATGAGCCTTTATGAAGGCATATGTTAGGAAGGTGTTAATGTGTCTGTTCTAACCAAACGGGAAAATGAATTCTTTGAACATAGAGTATTAGAAGCCCAAATGGTAATAGGAACGAGTAAGTTTACTAACAGCAGTTTTTCTGTTATAGTTGGCACTTTGGTTATAGCGATGAATGACCTTTTTGTTCTTTATGCTGCATTAATGGCTGCTTATTCCATCTGCGTTAATATACTGCCCCATTTTTTACGAGTGGAAAGCAAAGCGGGATTAACATTGATGCAGAACTTGTGGTGGATACCGTTACTCTGCATGGTTGTCATGGCCTATGAAGGATTGTACTATAAACGCTGTTCATACTGGCATGAAGTGAAACTGATTGTAAAAGCTGTTACTCTGGCGATGTTTCTAACAATGATATTCCTGTTTATCTTCAACGGCGGCGGTAATGCAGCCAAACTTATAATTCTACTCACTTACTTTTTTGTTATGATTTTTCAGCCGCTGGGCAGATACTTTATTAAAAACTGTTTGAATAAAGCGGGTTTTTGGGTTAAGCCGGTACTAGCGCTGGGAAATGAAAAAACAATTATGATCCTGGCAAGAGGGTTCGCGCGGGAGAAAACCATGGGTTACAGGCTTGTCGGCAGCTTGCTCGAACATGCCGGAAGTAAGGAATCCCCAGCATATAATGGATCATTCATACCGGTTTTAGGAACGTTCACCGATGTGGAAGTTGTACTGGAAAAGAGCGGGGTGCGCGATGTGGTCGTTGCCGTTCCGGGCATGAGCAGTGAAGCGCTGGTTAAGCTGATAAACCGGCTGCGGCAAATACCGGCAAGCGTTCTCCTGGTTCCCGATCTCTTTGGAGTGCCCATGCCTGACACTGAAATCAGCTGCCTTTTTGATGAAAAAACATTGTTTTTATCTATGAAAAACAATCTTGCTTCCAGATGGAACCGGGTGTTAAAAAGAACGTTTGATCTGTTGGTAGGCAGTATTGTTTTGGTTTTGGCTGCCCCGGCAATGCTGCTTATTGCTGCGGCTATAAAACTTGACTCGCCGGGAAAAGTTTTCTTTAACCATGATCGTATCGGTAAGGGCGGCAAAATGTTTAAGTGCATCAAATTCAGGACCATGGTTGAAAATTCTGGAGAAGTTCTGGAGAAGTTACTTGTTGAGAATCCTCAGGCCAGGCAGGAATGGGAAAAAGATTTCAAATTACGCAACGATCCAAGAATTACCATGACGGGTAGAATTTTGAGAAAGACCAGCTTGGATGAACTTCCGCAGATTCTGAACGTTATAGCTGGACAAATGAGCCTTGTCGGTCCTCGACCTATAATTGCCAAGGAGATAGAAAAATACGGTCAGTATTTTGAGGATTATATAACCGTTCCCCCCGGCGTAACCGGTTTATGGCAGGTGAGCGGCAGGAATGATGTGGATTATGGAGAGAGGGTCCTGCTGGATTCATGGTATGTAAAAAACTGGTCGCTGTGGCTTGATGTAACGATTTTAATAAGGACAGTTGGGGTTGTGCTGGGCAGGAGAGGCGCGTATTGATTTTACATAACGGGAGGAACGGCAGTTGGGCGAATCAAAGCAAGTGAAATCTGTGACTATCGTTATTCCTCATTATTTTCCCGAAACAAATGCGGCCGCGAAGAGAGCGCAGGCCCTGGCCCAGACATTTGTCCAACAAGGCTTTCGCACCTGCGTCATCACCCAGGCCCCCAATTACCCGCAAGGCAAAATATACAGCGGCTATGAAAAAAAAAGTGCCGCCTTGAGCTGGGAAGGCGGGGTAAAAGTCGTCAGGGTTAAACCCTGGATTGTATCAAAAGACAAACTTGTGCTGCGTTTGCTTGCGGAAATGGTTTTTATTTTCAGGGCGGCTGCCAGTTACATAAAAATGCGGACGGATTTGATTTACGCGTCGTCGCCCTACATGTTTAATGGTTTGGCTTTTTTGTTGCTGGCCCGGTTGATGCGAAAGCGTATTGTTTGGGAAGTCCGGGACCTGACTTGGCTTTATGTCCGGGCACTGAAAAAAGACAGGTTGGGTTTAGGCAGGATTCTGGAAAAGGCGATGGTTTTTACAGGTAAAAATGTTGACGCCATTATAACGACAACCGAGGGGCAGGCCGGTTACTTTATGGAAAAGTTAAACACACAGCGAATAAAATGTATCCCCAATGGAGTTAGCAGCGAACATTTTGAGATAATCCAACGAGCAAAGGGACAAAAACTTGGGAGATTTACCGTAGTGTATGCCGGGTTGATTGGGTTGCCCCAAGGCTTGAAAACTTTGCTTCAGGCAGCACATATTCTGCCGGACGTCGATTTTATAATTGCCGGCGACGGGGCGGAAAGGAATGCTCTGGAAAAACTGGCCGGAGAAAAAAAGTTACAAAACGTAAGGTTTACCGGTTACCTTAGCTTTGAGGAAGTAGCCGGCTACTACAAGTCGGCGAACGTCTTGTATGCCCAGTTGAGAAATGACCCTGTGTTTGGCAGGACGCAGCCCTCCAAAATATGGGAATACATGGCGGCGGGTAAAGCAGTAATTTACGGGGGAGAAGGTGTAGCTGCCGAGGCCGTAAGGAAGGCCAAGGCGGGTTTGGTCATCTCTCCGGAAGACCATGAACAATTAGCCGGTGCTATAAGGGAGCTGCAAATGGACGAGCGCCGCTGTTTAGAGTTCGGGATGAACGGTCAAAAGTACGTCCGGGAGAATCAGATCCGGGAGTTTATTATGAACGACCTTGCTCTATATGTAAAAGAAGTTATCGGTTGAACAGTGACCAGTTACGAGGGGGAAATTTTATGTATCAAGGTTTAAAAAACATTGAGATTTCTGTTGTTGGGCTGGGTTATATCGGAATTCCCACTGCAACGTTATTTGCCAATGCCGGGTTTAAAGTTTATGGATATGACATAAACAAAGAGATAATAGAATCATTAAACAGGGGAGTAATACACATTGTAGAACCGGATCTGGAGGAACTCTTTAAAAAAGCCCTGTTTTCAGGCAGGTTGGTGCCGACAGGCGAGCTGGTACCGGCAGACATTTATATTATTTGCGTTCCGACTCCGATTGATGAGAACAAAAGGGCAGATTTATCGCATGTGAAAAAAGCTGTGGAGATGATCCTGCCGATATTGAAAAACGGAAATATTATTATTTTGGAATCCACCGTACCTCCCGGAACTACGAAGTGGATAGAAAGAATAACACGCGATAAGGGGTTTGTACCCAACCGGGACATATTTATTGCTCATTGCCCGGAAAGGGTCTTGCCCGGGAAAATCGTTTATGAATTTGAGAATAATGACCGGATAATCGGTACTGACAGCATAGAAGCAGCCCATTTGTTAAAAGCGGTTTATTCCAAAGTGGTAAAAAACGGCAGCATATTGATAACAAAACCTGTAGTGGCCGAGCTTTGCAAACTGGTCGAGAACACATACAGGGATGTTAATATTGCCCTGGCCAACGAGTTATCGATTATTTGCGATGAACTGCAGGTTGATGTCAACGAGTTAATCGAACTGGCCAACAGACACCCGCGGGTGAAAATATTGTCCCCCGGCACCGGCGTCGGCGGTCATTGCTTGGCTGTCGATCCCTGGTTTATCGTGGAAAAAGCGCCCGGCAAGTCAAGACTTATTAGTACGGCGAGAAAAGTAAATGACAGCAAACCATACTGGCTGGCCAGAAAAATAATCCACTCAATAGAAAGCGAGCTTAAAGGGGTTAAACCTGTAATCGGAATACTTGGTTTAAGCTATAAACCGGACATTGACGATTTACGAGAAAGCCCTTCCTTAAAAATTGCGCGCGAGCTGCTGGGTAAGGGCTTTAAAGTGTGTGTGTCCGAACCGCACGTAAGAAATAAAGTGATTGAAGGGATGGTTAACCTCCCCGTTCACGAATTGATTGAAGTCTCTCAATACGTGGTGATTTCCGTTAACCACAGCGCATTCAGAACGGGTGATGTGCTTAAGACTATTGCCAAGAAAAAATATTTTGACTGCGTAGGTTTGATGGGACGTGAAAAAGATGTTTCCGGAAATTATCAAAACGATGAAAAGAGAGCTGCCGGCAAGGATTAAGGATAAAGCGTTTTCTATAACCAATTTATATGTTCTGAAATTTAAATACCTTCCGCCTGCGAATATTTGTGTTAATAATGTTGAATTTCGGCTTCCGAAAAAATTAGGCGAGGAGACAAAGGAATACCTTGCTTCAACGTTAGTAAAAGGTAATGCCTGCATTTTTGGTTATGAATCAGGTATAAAACTATATAAGCATATGGATTCGGGATACCAGAACCGGTACTGGTGGAAAATAGACATATCAAAACTGCAGGAAGACCCCAAGTATATTTGGGAAGTGAACAGGCACCAGTTTTTACCGGTATGGGCACTGGCTTTTCATTTTGAAGATTACGCTTTGCTGGCGGACATGAAATTCCGTGAGTATATTTCCAAATGGATGGCCGCGAATCCGCCGGAAAAAGGCCTGAATTGGTGCAGCAACCTTGAAATCGCTGTTCGAGCGATCTCCTGGGCGTTAAGCTACTGGATAAGAAAACCTGCCAAGGACGATTTTTGGGATGAATTTCTTAAGGTGTTGTATCACCACGGGGTTCATATTGAGCAACATTTGTTCTACAGCCGCGCCTGCATTCCGAACAATCATTTGCTGGGTGAAGTGTCAGCCCTTACCATACTGGGAATACTTTTTAATAAAGCGGAATGGATAGATTACCGGCATGATTTGGAAATGTTAATATCTAAACAATTTTATGACGACGGGGTTAATTTTGAACAGTCCATCAATTACCACAAATTCTCTTTGCAGTTTATTATTTTAGTAAACATTTTATTGAAAAAGATCGGCGTTTCGTTTAAGGAATCTTCGCAAAGAGTAATCGAGAGGGCAGGAGAGTTTATTCAGTGGACTAAAAAACCGAACGGCAGCTGGCCCAATATTGGGGATAACGACAACGGCATGGTTTGCCGGTTGCCTGGCAAAAGGGATGCGCATTCGGATGACGGGGGAATTCATGTATTAAGAAGCGCTCCTAAACTTGAACTGCCGGACAGCCAACCTTACGACCCTAAAGGAACCTGCAAGGCGTTTCCCCAAGGGGGTTATTATATTAAACGAACAGGTTGGGGGGCCGACGACAGCTTTTTATTGATCAAGTGCGGCCCGCATCTCTACCATGCTCATGCTGATTTATTGCACCTTGAATACAGTTTTAAGGGAGAAGATGTTTTTGTTGATTCAGGCACTTTTCAGTACAATAACGTTCGCGCGTTAAGGCGGTATTTCCGGGGAACATTTGCCCATAACACCGTGGCCATACCCAAACATGACCAGAGCAGGCAGTACAAGATATTTAGATGGCTGCAAAAAGCCGCTATCCTTTCAATAAAACATGATGAGTCTTTAAATCGTTTTGAAGCGTTAATCGAATACGGCACTTGCAAAGTCTTACATAAGCGCATAATGAAAACAAATGATTCTTTGGACAACATTCAACTCATAGATGAGATTCACGGTAGCAGTAAAGCTTATTTATTACTGCATATTGAACCGGGTAATAGAATTGAATTGTTTGGGAATTCAGCCCAGGTGATTACAACGAAAGGAAACGAGATACAAGTAGAATTCTTCACGAAGGACCAGATAACGGTATGCACGGCGGAACTGCCGTATTCGACAAATTACGGTGTCTTAAAAAAACACCAGGCAATAATTGTTTCTATCCGCGGTGCTGCCAACAGCCTGAAAATACAAACCCGGGTTCGGGCTTTTGAAAACAATCAATAAACAGATGGGGAGATAAGCAAGTGAAGGTTTTTTTTCCACTAGAAAATCGTGGTGTTATAGGGGGCGGGGTGAAGGCCGCCTGGAGACTGGCAGATAAACTGACGAAAGATTACGGGGTTGAGGTGGGCATGTTAGGCCCATCATGCAGTGAAAGTTATTCCGGGTTTATTAACTACCGGTATGATGCCGGCAGCGCGTTCAGTTTGAATTATTATCTAAGCTTGATAAGGTGTTTGCAAGAATTCAGGCCCGACGTCGTTCATTGCATGGGACTGTACACAGCATTGCTGGTTTTGTCGGCAAAGAGCGCCTTTGACTATAAAGTAACGGTTACCGTTCACCATACCCGAAAAGAATTAAGAGGAGGCATTATCGCCAGGCTGTTCGGCAAATTAATAGCCCAAGGAATAGACCATGTCAATTTTTTAACTGAGTTTCAGGCGGAACACTATAAACAGGTGCATGGGTTCAAGCCCCGCAAGTATTCAATTATCCCCAACATTGTCGAAGCGAAAAAACCGGACCAAGAAACTGTCCAAATATTAAGAGAGAACTTATTAAAAACAATGCGCAGCGATTATATCCTGTGTTTTGCCGGCAGGTTGATCCCTTCAAAGCAGGTAGATGTTTTCATCAAAACTGTTGAAATATTATTGAGTGAGGGAATAAACTGCCTGGGATTAATTATAGGGAGTGGACCGGAGGATTATGTCAATTATCTTCGCGAGGAGTCTTCAAAAATAAAGGACAAGGTGGTTTTTACCGGGTTTATTTACGATCCGGAAAAATACTTGGCGGCCAGCGATTGTTTCCTGTTTCCCACTATGCACCCGGAAGCCTTGCCCAATGTTATAGTTGAGTGCTTTCTTAATTCTGTCCCGGTCGTGGCATCGCCCATAAAACAGCTGGAGGGGCTTGTCGTGCACAGGGTTAACGGGCTTGTGGCCAAGGAACATGATGCCGCCGAGTATGCCCGCCTGGTGAAGTCAATATTATTAGACCGGCAGCTGAAAAAAACGGTTTCTGAAAGCGGGTACGCGTCTTATCTGAATAAGCTGGAATCCAGCAAGGTAAGTAAAGAATATTATGATATATACAATTCTCTGGTTGGGGGTTGAGGCATGAAAAAGTTGTTGCTGGTTTACGGCCATGGGCCGGATAACGGGGGAGATATGGCCCTAAACTACGGAGCGATAGATGTTCTAAACGATGCCGGCGAATTTGAGATTGAGGTTGTAAGCCGTTTCGATATTACTCATCCCGCTTTCTACAAAACAAAAGAAATGCTTGAGGGAAGATACGACAATGTTAGATTAATTCCCTATCCGGTTGGCTATGACCGGCACAGGCAGTCTTCGCTTCAGAGGTTGAGGTCTTATACCCAAGGCGCCCGGCTTTATTTGCCTCATATTTTGTACCCGGCAAGCCAGGAAAACTTAATTAGTTGTGTTGACCGTGCCGATTTAATTGTTTTCAACGGCGGGAATCTTTTATTTTCTCGTGGGTTAAAGGAAGATATCAGGCTTTTGGGAATATGTTATCCTCTCTTTTTAGCTAAAAAAATGGGCAAGCCGTATATATTGTTTCCTCAATCCATGCCGCCCACCACCTCTTATTTTGGCCAAAAAGTGCTAAAGGGTCTGCTGGCCGGTTCGTCTCATATATGGCTCAGAGATTTCATCTCCGGGGAAAATCTACGCGGGAAGTTCCCTGAACTGAGATTGGAAAACAATTTGGATTTAGCTTTCTATATCAATAAGTATGATGATGAAAAAGCCGGCTCAATAATGGATACAATACAATGTACAACAAAATTTGTCGCAGTTATATTAAGGGCCAGCACATTAGGAGACGCCGCTCTTTTAAATAATAATGAAATTCAAGGACTCATCAGGTTTATAAATGAGCTGACCGGATGCTTGCTTGAACGCAATCTCAAAGTTGTTTTCGTCGTTCAGACAAAAATGGACGAAAAAATTACTGTTGATTATATAAGCCAATTAAATTGTCAACAAGTTAAGCTGGTTAAGGAATTTGATCCGCTTGTCTTGCGCGCAATTTATAGCAAAGCCGAATTCGTGGTATCTTTTCGGCTGCATGCCTGCATACTGGCCCTGTCGGCTGGCACGAAAGCCGTTGCTTTGTATAGAGAGATGTGGGGACCTAAAATGCCTGGCATTTACCAGTCGCTGGGTATACCCGGCGTATGTTTAAATTACGAAAAGTCCAGGGCTTCGGATGTGCTGTCGGCCGTTGACTGCAATCATGATTCCCTAAGGATTATAGATGAAAGAATTAATGAAAACAGGAAAAATCTATTAAGTTCGTTGAGAAAAATATTAACAGCGTAAAGGTGTTGCCATGGAAAGAACAGGAAGGTCCTTGATCAGCATACCTGTAATTCTTTTACTGATCGTATTATTTACATATCACTGGAGTAATTTGGCGAACGGCGCGGATGATAAAGCGAGGAACGCTGTTTTTGTTGCGGCGTTGTTTGTTCTTATCGGTCATATGTTCAATAAACTGATTCCATTAAAGGAAATCTATTCCGAAAAGCGGTTTAGTCATGAGAAGCTGGTGTTATTCGGGGTCGTTTTCATGCTTGCCGGAACGGCAGCTCATCTATACTTTTATTCGGAAAACCTGGGCCAGATTATGCAGTACCGGGACAATTATTTATTAACCCGGGGCAAGGGTTATTTGGTTGTCTTTTTTGACTGGCTGCCTCTGGGAATTCTTATGTGTATGCAGGCCAATCAAGGGATGAAGAAAAAAAGCCTGGCCCTGGTTTGCTTTATTTCCATCATGGTTTATACCGCCTTTTATTTATTTGTGTTAATGAAGCGCAAACAATTGCTGCTGTTATTCATTGGAATACTTATTATCAAATACGAACATATAAAAAATAAAAAGCTCATAATGTTTGTTTTGGCTTCCGCAGCGTACGCGTTTTTAATGATTTTTGGACAGGTGAGAGGTTTCTATGATGCCCATGGTTTGCTGGAAACCTTTGAGTACATCGGCACGAGCTATAATTCCCAATGGATTATGCTGGACAGTTTTGAGGGCAGGTATACGTCAATGATCCTTAGTGACATAATTTCATATACGGACCAAAACGGCATACAACCCTGGATAATACTGGCCGATTTCATGGTGGTTATACCCAGGGCCCTTTGGCCATCAAAGCTGATGACCTTATCGGAGTGGTACTCGTATACTTTTCACCCAAGTTTGTATGAACGGGGAGGCGCTTACGCCAGTTCTTTAATTGCTGAAGCGTATTTTGCATTATCCTGGGTCGGCATTGTTCTGGTTTTTTTTGTGGTCGGTTTTTTATGCTCAAAAGCCGACATGGTTAAAGCCGCGGGGTACAATGTTGCTTACAGCGTGGTTATTTATATGATATTTCTAATGCCAAGGTTAGGCGGCAGTTCATTGATAATATATGCTGTCTTTTTACTGTTCCCGTCCTGGCTGACTTACAGGTTTTCCAGAGAATACAGTGAAAAACTTCAAAAAGAAGCGACAGCCGTTTGCAAAAATAGATGCACAGGAGTTCAGGGACATGAATTATGAAAGGGCTGGCAATGTTGGAAAAGCTGCTTTTATGATTGCGGCTGTTACTGTAATTTCAAAAATTTTAGGTTTTGTCAGAGAGGTGGTTATAGCTCAAAAATTTGGAGCGACAGGGGTTACCGACGCCTTTCTGGTAGTCTTCAATATTCCGTACTTATTGTACGGCGTTTTTAATACTGCCCTGGTGGTGGTTGTTGTACCGATCTACCTGGAGTATTTGTTTACAGGGCGAAAAAGGGAAGCAACTCGACTGTTGAGCGCAGTTTTGTTAATAGCGACAACAGGCCTGGTTATTCTGGTGTATTTCGCGCTGCTGTATGCGGATATAATTATCGGCGTATTCGCTCCCGGCTTCAACCAGGAAACAGCTCGGCTCGCCTCAAATTTAACCTTGATAATATTTCCGTCCATTATTTTTTTCGCGCTCAGCAGCTTTTTCATGGGAATTCTAAATTCTCACAATGTGTTTGGGCCGCCGTCCCTGGTGCCGGTTGTTTTAAATGTGTTTATCATTGTTTCCGCTTATACCATAGCCCTTGATTACGGAATATACGGGCTGGCGCTAGGAGTTTTGCTGGGAGCTTCGGCGGCGGCTTTAATGTTATTATTATCGTTAAAAAAGGCGAAGTTTAAATTTTCACTGCCTGGTTTTAGCGATCCATCACTATGGAAGGTTTTTGGTCTCATGCTGCCGGTTTTTTTCAGCGGCGGCGCGGCGCAGTTAAATACCCTGATTATTTTCTTCTTTGGTTCGATCCTGCCTGAGGGGTCCATATCGGCTATTAACTATGCGAAAAAATTGACGCTTCTTCCTGAAGGCATATTTGTTATGGCCATAGGCACGGCGCTTTTCCCGTCTCTCAGCAGAGCGGCGGTTGTTAAACAGCTGCGCCGGTTTGCGGAAAAGCTTAACAAGGGCATTAAGACGGTTATTTTTATAACAGCGCCGGCCGCCGTCGGTTTGATGGTGCTCCGCTATCCGATCGTTGAACTCCTTTATAAGCGGGGAGCTTTTGGCGATAAGGCGGTGGAAATGACTTCAGGGGCGCTGCTTTTTCTTTCTTTGGGGTTGGTAGGACAGTGCTTGGTGCCGGTATTGAGCAGAGGTTATTATGCTTTACAGGATACAATGACCCCGGTTAAGGTCACTGTCCTGGCGGTTGGTGTAAACATAGCGCTGTCTGCAATTTTTGTGGGTATGGGCAAGCATCTCGGGTTAGCGCTGGCGAATGCGGCGGCATGTATTGTCAATGCTCTTTTCCTGGGGATTTTTTTAACCAGGAGGGTCAAAGGACTTAACCGCGGGTTGACCGGTTTAATCATTAAAGTCATTTTCGCTTCTATGGCCATGGGACTGTGCGTAAAAAGGCTAGATTCGGCTTTGTACCTGTATGATGTGAACAAATTTATTCTGGCAATAAGACTGGGAATAGATGTCTTGGCAGGTATTACCGTTTATTTTATTGCAGGGTTTCTCTTGAAAATAGATGTATTGTATTATCTCTTGGGCTATGTCCAGGAGTTGTTTAAGAAAAAAGCAGCCAGCAATTTGACGTAAAAAAGGAATATCCAGAATATGAGAATGAAGTGGGGTGTTTGAATTGTCTGTTCTGGTCACCGGCGGAGCGGGGTATATCGGTTCCCACACAGTGAAGCTGCTGGTTAACAAGGGTTACGATGTTGTCGTGTACGACAGCTTGGAAAAGGGGCATCGTGATGCGGTGGGTAATGTTCCCCTGGTTGTAGGCAATGTCCTGGATACGGATTTGCTTCAAAAGACCATTCGCGATTACGGCGTGACGAGCGTTGTCCATTTTGCCGCTTACAGCCTGGTGGGCGAGTCCATGAAAGAACCGCGGAAATATTATTACAACAATGTCGACGGCACCGCCAGGCTTCTAAATACCATGTTGAATAACCAAGTGAAGAAAATAGTCTTCTCTTCCACGGCTGCCGTGTATGGAGAACCGGACGAAATCCCGATTTCCGAGGACAGCCCTAAAAGACCTACCAGTGTTTACGGAAAAACAAAACTAATAGTTGAAGAACTTTTGAGTTATTATCTTGATAAATATGGCGTGCAATATGTTTCCTTGCGCTACTTTAATGCCTGCGGCGCTGATGAGAGCGGCGAGCTTGGCGAAGACCACGACCCTGAAACACACCTTATTCCGCTGATCATGCAGACAGCCATGGGAAAAAGGCTGCGGCTTCAGGTTTTTGGCGATGATTACCCGACTCCTGACGGTACATGCATCAGGGATTACATTCATGTCAATGACCTGGCCTTGGCTCATGTCCTGGCTTTGGAAGCCTTGGAAGAGGGGAAGCCTTCTTCGGTTTATAATCTGGGCAACGGGAGAGGTTTTTCGGTAAAAGAGGTTATTGAGACTGCTGAAAAGGTTACGGGGGAGAAGATTAAATACGAAATAGACCCTCGCCGGGCCGGAGACCCGGCGGTGCTTGTGGCGAGTTCGGAAAAGATCAGGCGGGAACTGGGTTGGGAACCGTTGTATACAAGCCTGGAGGGAATAATCTATTCGGCATGGCGTTGGCATCAAAAACACCCTGAAGGTTTCGGTTAGAATTTATATTCTTTCAGGATAGATCTTGAGATTATAGAAGTGCAGATTGGAGAGTACCTTGAGGAAGACGACATTATAAGGTTTGCGGATGATTACGGCCGCGTGCACATGCATTGATTTTGTTCGCCTCCCGTCTTGTTTTCACCGGCGGGGGGTGTTGTTCTGTTTGCCTTTTGAGGGGCATAAAATGAATAGGAAACGGGGTGATCGCTTTTGGGGATCAAGAGATACGGCGGGCTGCTCCGGAACCAGCTGACCGGAGTTTTGGAACTGCCAAAAGACGTGGTCTATGACCTGCCCAAAATAACAATGGTTGGCGATGTCCAGCTGTATATAGAAAACCACCGGGGCATTATCGAGTACAATCCGGACTCTGTACGCGTTTCCGTGAGTCTTGGGGAAATTGAAATCAACGGCAAGGACCTGGTAATTCGTGTCATCACGCGGGACGAAATTCACCTGGACGGCACAGTGCGGGCAGTCAGATGCAAGCGGTAGGGGGAGGCGGTCATGCGCTGGCACGCGTTTTTTAACGGCTACCTGGAAGTTGCCCTCTGGGGTGAACATCCCGAGAGGGTTATCAATATGGCCATGAGCAGGGGACTGCAGCTCTGGGACATTTGCCGCGCGGGGGAAGGCCGCTACCTGCTCAAGGTGCGGCTGGGCGGCTTTAAGGCCATGCGCAGCATGGCGAGACGTTCGCGCTGCCGTTTGAAAATCGTGGGCAAAAGAGGGCTGCCCTTTTTTTTCATGAGGGTTAAAAGACGAAAAGTCCTGGCGGCGGGTTTTTTACTTTTTTGCGTTGGATTGTACATTCTGAGTTCTTTTGTCTGGTTTATTGAAATAACCGGGAATAAGAAGGTGAAAACAGAAAGGATAAGGCAGTCTATAACCAGCCGGGGCGTCAGGATCGGCATGCCGAAGTCGGTTTTTGACAGGGAGAAAATCAAGGACGGGCTGCTTGCCGATATACCGGAACTGGCCTGGGCAGGTATCCGGATCGAGGGAACCAGGGTCATTATCGAAGTGGCGGAAAAAACGCTCATACCGGGCGAAGATGAAAATAAGCCGGCCGATCTCGTCGCCCGCCGGGACGGGAAAATCGAAGAACTGCTCATACTGACGGGCACTTCCCTGGTCAAAGAAGGCGATGTTGTTAACAAAGGCCAGGTCCTGATCTTAGGGATTACCTACCCAAAGATTCAGGTTAATCAGGACGGCCGCGTCACCCCGGCCGGAGAGTCGCAAAAGGTGCGGGCACGCGGCCTGGTGAGGGCCCGCGTGCGGCACACCGCGGTGGGAGAATGCCCGGTGAGGGAAGAAAGGTACAGGGATACGGGAGCTGAGGTTACTGCCGTTAACTTAAGGTACAGGGGACGGGAAATCAAAATTAAAGGTCCCCGTGAGATACCGTTTGAACGCTACCGTATGATCAGGCGGGTGGAAACAATAGCGGCGGGCAGGATTCCCGGAGGACCTGTCGAATTAATAACTATCACCTATTTGGAACAAAAACACGAGGTCTGCGAGTGGGGAATTGAAGGTGCTTACCTGGAAGCGGTGAGAAGGGCCAGGAAGGGTGTTCTGGAAGAACTCCCTCCTGACTGCAGGATCATTTCAGAAACGCACGAGCCGGTTAATACCGGGGAAGCCGGCCTGGTGAGGGCCAGGTTAACCATGGAGACAATGGAAGACATTGGCGCATACCGGTGATTCGGCCAAAACGGCAAAACAATAAATGGTATGCGGGTCCTAAATAAGATATAATACTTGATATAATACTTATTTAAGGAGAGGTTATGAGATTTGCGCATATGTATGCTAAGGGGGTTATCGGCTAGTTGACTGCCAGGAAAGAAGCGCACTTTAATCTTACCAACCAGGAAGCAGCAGTCCTTTACGGACTGCAGGATGAAAACCTGAAGTTTTTGGAAAATAATTTAAGCGCAAAAATTTTGGCCAGGGGCGGCGAGATTTACCTTTCGGGTAACCCCGGAGAAGTTGAACTTGCGGAGGAAGTTATTTCTTGCCTGCTTGAGCAGGTGCGGATGGGAAACGCGATTACTGTTCCGGACATCAATTACTGCCTGCGGGCCGTGATGGACGGCAAGGGGAGCGGCCTGGACGAGGTCTTAAACCAGGTCATCCAGGTTACGGCCAGGGGAAGGCAGATAAAAGCAAAAACCGCGGGGCAGTACCAGTATGTCCAGGCCATCAAGATGAACGATATAGTTTTCGGGATAGGTCCCGCCGGCACGGGAAAAACTTACCTGGCCGTGGTGATGGCCGTTTCCGCTCTCAAAAACAAGGAGGTAAACCGGATTATCCTTACGCGACCGGCTGTGGAGGCCGGCGAAAAGCTCGGTTTTTTACCCGGTGACCTGCAGGAAAAAGTCAATCCTTACCTGCGACCTCTTTATGACGGGCTTTATGACGTTCTGGGCATTGATACCACCCAGCGCTATGTGGACAAAGCGATTATTGAGATCGCGCCGCTGGCTTATATGCGGGGCAGGACACTGGACGATTCGTTCATTATCCTGGACGAGGCGCAGAATACAACGCCGGAACAGATGAAGATGTTCTTAACCCGGATCGGCTTTGGCTCAAAAGCGGTGATAACCGGAGATATAACGCAGGTCGATTTGCCCAGGAATTCCAACTCCGGGCTGGTAATTGTGCAAAAGATCCTTAAAGGGATCGAGGGGATCAGTTTTCAGTATCTCACCCAGGCGGACGTGGTGAGGCACCCTGTCGTCCAGAAGATAATCAACGCCTACGAAGAGTACCAGCGACTTGAGGAAACCGGCAACGACAAGGTTTTCTAAGGAGGAGATTATCATAACCGCTAAAACAAAAGGGCTGTTAACAAGAACGAGCAGGTTCTGGGGGAGCGACAAAATAAAGCAGTTCCTCTGGTTGGCCCTTTTCTTTCTCGGTGTAATGGCTGTGTTTGCCGTTCATTACATGCCCAAAGAGCAGGTAATCAAGGCGGGCCAGGTTTCGCCCAGCACGATCAAGGCGCCGCAAACCCTCACCTTTGAAGATCCCAAGAAGACGGCAGAGAGAAAACAGGCTGCCAGGGACAGCGTGGGTGAGGTTTATGTGCTTGACAGGAAAGTAATGAAAGACATGGAAGACAGCATTGAACAGGTGTTTAACGAGTATCAGAGAATTGTAAGGCGCGATAATATCGACACTAAAGAAAAAATCCGGCTGCTGAAAAGAGAGTATAACTTGAGCGATATGGCCGCAAATATACTTTTGTACATGGAACAGGACACCATGAAGGCGCTGAAAGCGGAAGCCCTGAATCTCTTGCGCACCAACTGGCAGATGGGGGTCAGGGACTTTGAGGTTGAAGAGAAAAGAACGAAGATTCTCAACCAGATAGAATTGCTGAACTACAATGCCCCTTACAGGGACCTGATTAAAGCCGTTTTCCAAAAGGTCGAGCTTTTGCCAAACTATAAATATGACGAAGCCGCCACTATGAAAGCCAAGGAAGAAGCGGCTGAAAGCGAAGGCCCCGTGCTTGTCACGATCCGGAAAGGACAAAAAATTGTCGGCGAGGGAGAGGTCGTAACGGATGAACAGGTTGAAATTCTTGAGGCCCTGGGTTACCAGAAAACAACCTCGCCGTATATTGCCTTGGGAGGAATCTCCATCCTTCTTATTCTGAATATGGTTTTGACAGCGCTTTTCTTGAAGTATTTCCGAAAAGACATTTACGCCAAGAATAACAGCATCGTTTTGTTGAGCCTTATTGTGTTTATCATGATACTTCTGGCAAAACTTATTGTTTCCGTCAGGATCAGCGCACAGCCGGAAGTTTCCGCGCTGGTCGGTTACCTTGTGCCGGTGGCTGCGGGGTCGATGCTGATAACCATCCTCATGGACAACAAGCTGGCGGTATTTACCACGGTGATTCTCAGCGGTTTTGTGGGGATTTTGAATGACAACCAGCTGTTCTATGCCATCAATGCCTTTGTGGGGGGCCTTGTCGGTGTATACAGCGTGTCGCGGTTCAGCCAGCGCCTGGACTGGGTAAGGGCGGGATTGTATGTAGCTGCGGCCGATATGGTTTGCATCTTTGCCCTGGGTTTGATGAGCAGTCACTCCTGGCAGCTTTTATTGACAGGTATGCTCCTGGGGATCATGAGCGGCTTTTTTTCCGCCATTTTTGCATACGGCAGCCTGCCTTTTTTTGAGCAGGGGTTTAAAGTCACCACCAGCGTGCGGCTGATGGAACTGGCCAATCCCAACCAGCCGCTGTTGAAAAAACTCCTGATGGAAGCGCCGGGCACGTACCACCACAGTATTCTGGTGGGGAACCTGGGCGAAGCTGCGGCCGACATAGTGGGAGCCGATTCTTTGCTTGTGAGGGTCGGAGCCTATTACCATGATATTGGTAAACTGAAAAGACCTTATTTTTTCATCGAAAACCAGCTGGGCGGGGATAACGCCCATCAAAAACTCACCCCAGCTTTGAGCACGCTGATTATTACCGCTCATGTCAAGGACGGGTTGGAACTGGCGAACAAGTACGGGATGCCTCCCGTTATCATGGACATTATTGCCCAGCATCACGGGACCAGCCTGGTTACCTTTTTTTATCATAAAGCTCTGGAAATGGGGAACGCTGATAATGTTAAAGAAAGCGATTTTCGTTATGACGCTCCCAAGCCGCAGTCAAAGGAAGCGGCAATAGTTATGCTGGCTGACAATGTTGAAGCAGCTGTTCGTTCCATGACGGCAGTTACACCCGAAAAAATCGAGGGGTTGGTCAGGAAAATTATCAAGGAACGGCTCCAGGACGGGCAGTTGGACGAATCGGCTCTTACCTTCAAAGACCTTGACCTGATTTCCGGCGCGTTTACCCGTATCCTGAACGGTATTTTCCACAACCGGATAGAGTACCCGGACAGCGTCCTGGAGAAAATGGAAGGGGAGAAAAGGCCGGATGCGGATACTGATAGGCAATCGGCAGCGGCAGGTGAAAGTGACGGGGAGAATTAGGGAAATAATCCGCCGTGCCGGTCAAGAGGTCGCCGGAGTGTTTAAACTTCCTGAAAATACGGAAGTGAGTATAACTCTTCTTGACGACCAGGCGGTCAGGAAGCTTAACAGTGAGTACCGCCATGTTGACAGACCTACCGATGTTCTTTCTTTTGCTTTTGCCGAACCGTTCGGAGAAGAAGGAGTTGTTTTTGACGAGGTGGAAAACACGCGTTTGCTGGGGGAAATCGTCATTTCCCTGGAACGGGCCAGCGCACAGGCGGGAGAATACGGCCACAGCTTGGAAAGAGAAATCGGTTATCTGACGGTTCACGGACTGCTTCACCTCCTTGGCTTTGATCACCAGGATGAAGGGCAGGCGGCCAGGATGCGCGAATGGGAAGAAAAGATTCTGCAGACGCTAAAATTATCAAGGGATTAAGCCATGAAAAAGGAAGAAAGCATTTGTAAAAAGTTTGGTCATGCCGCGAAGGGAATACTTGCGGTTGCCAGGACGGAAAGAAACATGAAAGTTCACCTGGCGGCTGCGCTGTTCGCGGTAGGGTTAGCCGCTTATTTCAAGCTCGAAGCCTGGAAGTGGGCGGTTCTTTTCCTGACGATTGCCCTGGTCATGGTGTCGGAAATGATCAATACGGCTGTTGAGGCGGTTGTGGATTTGCACAGCAAAACCTATCATCCCCTGGCGCAAAAGGCTAAAGACGTGGCTGCAGGAGCTGTCCTGCTGGCCGCTCTTTGGTCGGTTATCGTGGGCGCTGTTATCTTTTTCTTTTAGGAGGGAAAGGTTTTGTCGGTTTCACAGGTGGTGTTAATTTTTTCCCTGTTGCTTTTGCTTTCCCTGTCAGCGTTTTTTTCGGCAACGGAAACGGCTTTTTTTTCGGCCAATAAAATCAAGATCAGGCACCTGGCGGAAGAAGGGAACAAAAAGGCCGCTGCGGCCAGGCGACTTCTTGAGCAGCCCAACCGGTTAATTTCGACGGTCCTGGTGGGCAACAACATTGTCAATATCGCGGCCACGGCTCTTGCCACCATGCTGGCGATCGGTCTGTTCGGCAAAAGCGGGGCCGGGATCGCTACCGGGGTCATGACTGTGCTGGTTTTGGTATTTGGGGAAATAACCCCTAAAACCCTGGCCTCCCGGCGAGCGGAAGAATTCGTTCTCGGTGCAGGCAGGTTTGTCAATTTTTTAGGGGTGGTTTTTTACCCCGTGGTTCGCCTATTGAACTCTATTACCGGTTTTTTGCTTAAGCCCTTTGGAGGCAAGCTGCCGGAGAACCCGCTGGTGACGGAAGAAGAAATAAGAATGCTGGTGAACGTGGGACAGGAAGAGGGCCTGCTTGACGAGGACGAGCGGGAAATGATCGACAGCATTTTTGAGTTCGATGATACTCTCGTGAGGGAGATAATGGTGCCGCGCATCGATATTGCCGCTGTCAGTGTCGACGAGACCCCCGATGCCGTAATCAAACTGGTGGTTGAGCTGGGTCATTCCCGCATCCCCGTTTATGAAAATACAGTGGACAACATCATCGGCGTAATATACGCCAAAGACCTGCTTAAACCGCTGCTCGAAGGGCCCGATAAAATGCCCCCGATCCGCCAGTTGATGAGGCTTGCCTACTATGTTCCGGAAAGCAAGAAGGTGAGGGACCTTTTTGCCGAGCTGCGCAAGGAAAAGGTGCACATGGCCATTGTGCTTGATGAGTACGGGGGGACGGCCGGCCTGGTGACTATTGAGGATGTGATCGAAGAGATTGTCGGCGAAATCCAGGATGAATTCGACAAGGAAGAAAAGAACATCGAGGTCCTGGCCGACGGGACGCTGCTCGTAGATGCCCGGACTTCCATTTGTGATATTAATGAACTGCTGGAACTGGATCTGCCCGATGACGAGTTTGATACCATCAGCGGGCTGGTTTTTCACATCTTAGGAAGGCCCCCGCAGGAAGGCCAGAAGGTTGAGATAGACAACCTGCATGTGGTGGTGGAGAAGGTCGCTGGACGGCGGATCGTTAAACTGCGCCTGAAAAAAGTGGATTAAACCTTTGGTCATAAAAAGGTGTCTTAAGGGGTAGGAAGATGAGAGGTAAATATTTGAATCTAAGAAGAGCCGTGATTTGTTTGTTGGTGAGCATGGCCCTGGGGGCCCTGGCCTTTTATTTATTGAGAGACCAGATAAATAACGGGATAACGCTGGACCATTTTACCAGGTCCAAGCCTAATGCCGAAAAAATAAAAGAACCGGTTGTCCCGTATCCCGGCTGGAACGACAAAAAAAGGCAGCGCGCCCTGGCGGTGGTTATAGACAATGCTCCGGAAGCCAGGCCGCAGTCTGGTTTGGAGCAGGCGGACATTATCATTGAGCTTCCGGTGGAAGGCGGGCTGACGCGGCTCTTAGCCATTATCAGCGGCGAGAACCAGGAACTTGTAGGGCCGATTCGCAGCGCCAGGTCTTATATTGTTGACCTGGCCAGGGAATATAACAGCATTCTCGTTCATGCCGGCGGCTCGCCGGACGCGCTGGAGACGATCGACAGAGAAGGGATTGAAAACCTTGACGAGATATACGGCAACAGCGAGGCGGCGGCAGCGTTCTGGCGCGTTCCCGACCGACCCAAGCCTCATAACCTTTATGCCAGTTCCGACAGCCTGCGCCGCTCGGCCAAAGCGTTAAAGTACGACCTGGGAACGCCGCCGCCGCAGCATCCCACTTTTAAACCGGATACCGAGATGACAGGTGAGAGCATCAGCGATGTGACTATTTTTTACGCGAACAGGAAAAGCCTTGTCCGGTACGTATTCAATAAGGAAAAGAGGGTATTTGAACGCTATATGGAGGAAAAACCGCACCTCACAGCCAAGGGAGAACAGCTTACCGGAGCCAATGTCATTGTCCAGTACGTGCCTTACCAGTATATAGACGGCGACGGGCGGCTCCAGTTGATCATGCACGGGTCAGGCCAGGCCCTGGTATTCAGCGACGGCAAAGTCATCAAGGGTTTGTGGCAGAAAAACCCTGGAGGTCATGCCAGGTACACGGATTTGAAAGGCAAAACGATCGCTTTGATGGAGGGCCCCACCTGGATCGAGGTGGTGCCAAAAGGAACACGTGTCGAGTATTGAGGTGAGCGCTGAGATGGATTACGGCAAACTTGTTCAGGCTGCGCAGGAAGCCAGGGAGAGGGCGTATGCGCCTTATTCGGGTTTTAAAGTGGGGGCAGCCCTTTTGGGCTTTGACGGCCGGGTCTTCACAGGGTGCAACGTGGAAAACGCTTCCTATGGACTTACCCTCTGCGCAGAAAGGTCGGCCCTGGCCAGGGCTGTTGGCGAGGGGGTTTATTCATTTCAGGCCATCGCTGTAGTTACAGGGCTTGAAGAGCCTGCCGCGCCGTGCGGCGCCTGCCGGCAGGCGCTGGCCGAGTTTTCGCCTGAAATGACGGTTGTCCTGGCCAACAATAAAGGGACAACAAAGGTAACGAGCTTGAAGGAACTGCTGCCCCTCGCCTTTGGCAAGCCTGACCTGGGGGAGGGAAGGCACTGTGAGTGAGGGGCACCGTTCGGGATTCATTGCTTTGATCGGCCGGCCCAATGCCGGCAAGTCCACTTTGCTGAACAACCTGGTAGGCCATAAGATTGCCATAACGTCCGATAAACCGCAGACAACGAGAAATAAAATACTGGGGATTTTGACGGGAGAAGGCTGGCAGATGGTTTTCCTTGATACTCCTGGTATTCACAAGCCAAAGGACAGGCTCGGCGAGCACATGGTCAGGGTGTCCATGAACACCCTCAATGAAGTTGATGTGATCTATTACCTTATTGATGTCTCCGTCCCTTTTGGCGGCGGGGATGCCTTTATCATGGAAAAGCTCAAACACGTAAAAACGCCGGTCTTTTTGCTGCTTAATAAAATTGACTTGCTGGATAAGCCCCGGCTGCTCCCCCTGATCGATTTCTATCAAAAAAAGGGAGAATGGCAGGAAATCGTGCCTGTTTCAGCTTTAAAGGGCGAGAGCATCGATTCTCTTCTGAAAACAACCATCGAACGGATTCCTCCCGGCCCGCGCTATTATCCCGGCGAGGCTGTCACCGACCAGCCGGAGCGGGTTCTGGCAGCGGAGTTTATAAGGGAAAAGGTGATTGAAGCCACCAGGGAGGAGGTCCCCCATTCCACTGCGGTCGAAGTGGAACAAATGGAGCGACGGAGTGAGGGACTTTTATATATTGGGGCCGTAATTTACGTGGAACGGGAGTCCCAGAAAGGCATCCTGATCGGCAAAAAGGGCGAAATGCTTAAATTTATCGGCAGCAGAGCCCGTTTTGACCTGGAGAGGCTTTTTGGCAACAGGGTTTACCTGGAACTCTGGGTGAAGGTTAAAGCCGGCTGGCGCAGCAAGGAAAAAAGCCTGCGCGAGCTGGGCTACAAAGACTGGTAATTAACTGCTAAAAGGACGTGTAAGAATGCGGCGCGCGCTGGCTTACTTCATTTGTGCGGTGTTAATCGTTTCAGGTTCAATTTATGGCAAAACCCTGCGGTACGAGCGAACGGGCGAACCTGAAACGATGGCTAAAGGAGTTGTTCTGGAGGCGAAAGAGATCGAGCTGCAGGCTGAAGAAAAGAGCTTGCCCGACGAAAGACAGTGGTCCGTCAGGGTGCAAATCACCAGCGGCCCTTACCGGGGGCGCTGTATTGACACCGAGCATTATTACGGCGGTAACCCGGCGTATGATTTTCTTGTTTACCCGGGAGACGAGGTCGTTCTCAGCCTGGAAGTTGAGGACTATGTATTAAAAAACGCCTATATAGCCAACCTTTCACGCGAAAAATACTTATACTACCTGTTTGCCCTGTTTATCGCCGGCATACTGCTGGTTGGAGCCAGGCAGGGGCTGAAGACGGTCGTTTCGCTTCTCATAACGGGCTGGGCCATTCTCAAAATAATGCTGCCGGCCTTATTGGCCGGCAGGAATCCTCTTGCCGTCACGCTGTTCGTCAGTGGGGGAATTACCATCATCACGCTTCTTTTGATTGCGGGTTTAACCCGCAAGTCCCTGGCGGCGATTGCCGGCACGATGGTGGGAGTGCTTTTTGGCGGTCTTTTGGCCCGCCATATTATTGCGTTAACAAAGGTTAACGGGATGGGCTCCGAAGAGAGCAGGTTGTTCTTTTACACTTTTGCCGAGGGAAAACTTGACTTTTCGGGCCTGCTCTTCGCGGGAATAGTGATCGGCGCGCTGGGGGCGGTAATGGATGTGGCCATGTCCATTGCCTCCAGCGTCAATGAAATACACGAGGTTGATCCTGACCTTTCTTTTGTGCAGTTAACAAGGAGCGGGCTTAATATAGGCAGGGACATTATCGGCACGATGGCCAACACGCTTGTCCTGGCCTACACCGGCAGCGCCCTTACATTGATGTTGCTGCTGCTGGCCAACGCTATTCCTTACCTGAAATATATCAACCTGGACTTAATCGCTACCGAGGTTATCCGCGCGCTGGCAGGCAGCCTCGGCATGGTAATGGCCGTGCCTTTTACCGCTGTCATCAGCGCTGCGCTGTGTTATACTCCCAAGCCCAGCAGGAGACCGGCCCGGTAGACCAAAAAGCAGATCAGCCATGCCAGCGCGAGCGTGTAACCGATGGAAAAAAGCGGCCATTTCCAGGTATTTGTCTCTCGCCTGATCACGGCGATGGTGGCCAGGCAGGGCACGTAAATCAGGACAAACAGCATCAGCACGTACGCGTTTAAAGGTGTGAACCCTGATTGGAGCCGCGCACGTTCGGCAAAGGTCCTGACCGGTTCCTCACCGGCTGTGGAGAGGGATTCCGTGTCTTCAATGCTGTAAAGGGCGCCCAGGGTACTCACGATCACTTCTTTGGCCGCAAAGCCTGAAATAAGGGCGATACCTGTTTTCCAGTCGAAGCCAATGGGTTTCAACAGGGGTTCCAGAACGCGTCCCGCCATCCCGGCATAGCTGTGTTCAAGCTGAACGGCGGGGCTGGTGTGGCTGCTGCCGCTGTTTCCCGCAAGAGGGAAGGTGAACAGGAACCACATCAACAGTGAGGCCAGCAGTATGAGGGTACCTGCTTTTTTTAAATAGAGGCGGGTCCTCAACCACATTTGCGCAAGAACGCTTTTCAGCGTAGGCATGCGGTAGGCCGGGAGTTCCATCACAAACGGCTCGGATTCTCCGGGTAATACCCAAGAGCGCAGGATTTTTGCCGTGATCACGGCCAGGACGATTCCTATGAGATAAATGGAAAAAAGGATCGAGCCAGCCCTGCTTTTATCGAAAAAGGCAGCAGAAAGCAGGGTATAGACAGGGAGACGCGCCCCGCAGCTCATTAAAGGAACCACCAGTATCGTCACCAGCCTGTCGCGGCTGTCTTCCAGGGTGCGGGTGGCCATAACGGCGGGAATCGAGCAACCGAAACCCAGCAGCATGGGGATGAACGACTTGCCGTGCAGGCCCACCAGGTGCATGAACTTGTCGGTAACAAAAGCGGTGCGGGCCATGTATCCTGTTCCTTCCAGCAGGGCGATCCCCAGGTAAAGCATTAGAATATTGGGCAAAAAGACGACGACCCCTCCGACACCGCCAATCAGGCCGTCAACCAGCAGCGACTTGAGCAGTCCTCCGGGAAGCAAGTCTTCAAGGAGCAGGCTTAACTTGACAAAACCCGCATCGAGCCATTCCATAGGCACTGCTCCCAGGGCAAAGGTGAACTGGAAAAGGAGCCACATCATCCCCAGGAATACTGGGATTCCCAGCACGCGGTGGAGAAGGACCCTGTCGATAATGTCCGTGAGCGACTCCCTGACCTCGCGGGTCAACTTCTGGGCTTCACGACAGGCCCCTCGCACAAAGGCGTAGCGCCCGTTAATGATCAGCGATTCGGGGTCCTGGTTGTAAAGCTGTGCCAGGAACTGGCGGCTTTTTTCAACTTGTTCGCTTATCCTGCCGCTTTCCGGCAGTGCTTCTATTTTCTTCATGACCTCCCTGTCATGTTCAAGGAGTTTTATTGCCGACCAGCGCCGGAGGGCATCGCCTCTTTCTTTTCCGGCATAAAGACCGGGGGGGATGAGCCCCTGGATCAGGAGTATCTGTTTTTCTATGCGGTCGTCATAACGCAAGGGTTTGTCCGCAGGATTTTTTTGTTCGCTGGCCGCCTGGACGGCTGCCTCCAGAAGTTCCCTGGTTCCTTCGTTTCTTGTTCCCACCACCGGGATGACCTGCGCTCCCATAAGCGAAGAGAGGAGGTCATAGTCGAATACTATTCCCTCTTTGTCCGCCATATCGACCATGTTCAGGGCTATGATCATAGGCAGTCCCAGCTCTTTCAACTGAACGGACAGGTTGAGATTTCGTTCGGTATTGGTGGCGTCCACGATGTTGACAATAACGTCGATGTTTCCTTCCAGCAGCTCATGGCGGGCCACCACTTCTTCGGGAGAATAGGCCGTCAGGCTGTACGTCCCCGGCAGGTCTATTACGGTTATCTCGGTGTCGCCGCAACTGGTTTTACCTTCTTTCTTTTCCACGGTCACGCCGGGATAATTTCCCACTCGCTGCCGGGAACCGGTCAGGTTGTTGAAGATTGTGGTTTTCCCCGAGTTCGGGTTCCCCGCCAGGGCGATGGTGATGTTTTTCTTCATAGATAATTGACCTCTAATTCTTTTATTCTTTTATTCTTTAATTCTCTTTGGTTATTTCCACCAGTTCGGCCTCTTCTTTCCGGAGCGAGAGGAGACAGCCCTTGAGCTTTATTTCCAGAGGGTCTCCGAGGGGAGCGTAGCGGACCACATTGATAACGCTTCCCGGCACAATGCCCATCTCCATTATTCGCCGGCGCAGCGCGCCTGTCCCATTGATTTTAACCACTGTTGCCGACTGGCCGGGCGGCAGATTGCGCAGAGTCAGATTTCCCGCCAAGACGAATCATCCTTTCTGAACTGGTTATACTAATACTTTTTTTCAATTGCGTTATTGCAAATATTTTCCAAAAATTGGGCCAGCTTGTCAGCCGTATCGGGACTGATGGCATGCTCCATCAGGCAGGCTTCCCTGTTAGCCGTTTCAGGTTTTACCCCCAGGATGTCGGTTAGGAATTTTTTCAGGATGGTGTGCCGGTATCTAATCTTTAGGGCCTTCTGGCGCCCTTTTTCCGTCAATTCGAGGGGACCGTATTTTTCGTGACGGAGCAAACCGTGATTGACCAGGGATTTTACTGTTTCGGTGACGGTTGGTTTGGCCACCTGCATGTGGACGGCAAGGTCTGTGGTCCTTACCGCGCTTTTTTGCTCGGAAAGGTTCAGAATGGTCTCGAGGTAGTCCTCGAGCGCATTGGAAATAACTGGTGCACCAGGCATTTTATGACCACCTCAAAAGTTAGCATAACCTAACATTAAAATAACACCTTGTATTTTTACTGTCAATAAGTTTTCTGCGCATGATAATCATAATTATAATATATTACTGATACCGGTTAATTTATTGTTCCTGGCAAAAACTGGTAAGGTAAAAGGAGGGAGCAGGATGTTCAAAGAACTAAAGACCGTTGCTAGTAAAATAAGCATGTATGCGGCTCAACAGGAAGAAAAAGCGGCCCGGGAACTCCTGGCCGACCTGCAGGTTGCCGATATTGCCGAGGTTCTTGAGGAGTTGGAAACCACGGAACAGCGCTGGGTTGTTTCGCTCCTGGATAATGAGACGGCGGCCCTGGTAATCAATGAGCTGGATCCTGAGCTGGGGGGCGAACTCCTGGGCAACCTCCATGAAGAAAGGGTATCCGAAATACTGGAGGAGATGTCTTCCGACGACGCTGCCGACCTTTTAAGCGAGCTTTCCGACACTGAACAGGCCCGCTATCTCGAACTCCTGGAAACGGAAGACCAGCAGGATGTCAGGGAGCTGATGAAGTACAGGGAAGATACGGCCGGCGGCCTGATGACTTTCGAGTATGTGGCCATCAGGGAAGACATAACAGCGGCAAAGGCCATTGAGGAGCTTCGCGAGACAGCTCCCGATGCGGAAACGGTTTATTACGTGTATGTAATCAATACGAAAAACCAGCTGGTAGGCGTCATTTCCTTAAGGGAATTGATCATCGCTTCCCCGGATTCTCTTATCCGCGATATCATGCGCCGTAATGTGATAAGCGTTCCGGTGGATATGGACCAGGAAGAAGTGGCCCGTATCGTCTCCAGATACGATTTCCTGGCGGTGCCGGTGGTGGACCATGACAAATCCCTGCTGGGCATTATCACTTTTGACGACGTGATCGATGTTATTAATGAGGAGGCTTCGGAAGATATTTACCGCTTGGCCGGCGCTCCGGGCGAAGTCGAAGAGGAAGAGGAGGAAGACTTTTTTTTGAGGATCAGGGCATCGCTCAAAGCCAGGCTGCCATGGCTGTTTATCACTATGCTGGGAGGGCTGGTCTCAGGAAAGGTTCTCAGCCATTTTTCGGGTGAAATAAGCGCCGTGGTAGCCCTGGCTTTCTTCATTCCCCTCCTGACAGGGATGGGAGGCAATGTGGGAACGCAGTCGTCCACCGTCACGGTGCGCGGAATAGCCACTGGCCAGATCAGGTCTGGAGACATAATGCGCGTCATTTTGAGGGAGGCCTTGACGGGGCTGGCAATCGGCGCCGTGTTAGGTTTCATTGTCGGCATAGTGGCTTCCTGGTGGCAGAGCAAACCAATGCTCGGCCTGGTTGTGGGACTGGCCATGCTGGGGAACATGTTTACTGCCGCTACAATGGGCACAATCGTCCCGCTTTTTTTTCGCCGGATAGGAATAGATCCGGCGGTGGCGTCGGCTCCCTTCATCTCTACCGCCATTGACATAACCGGGCTTGTCATCTACTCCACCCTGGCCACACTGCTTATATCCCACCTTTTGTGAAACCGGCTGCAATGAGAGGGGATATACCGGCATAGTTGGTCGGCCGGCCGGCCGGTGGAATATTGTTTTTTAAAATAAAAAGATTATGATATAATAAAAACTAATAAGAAAGCTCTAAAGACAATAACAGGCTGGTTTGGCAAATATAAATAAGTATACTGGCGATGCGGGGAGAAAAAATAAAAAAAGAATACTCACAAGACATCGGAAAGGAATTTGGCTATGCCTTATCAGGAAGTATTCTGGAACTTTTTTCAGGCTACCGGCCGTATTGGCGCTTATCTCATTTTCCGGGAAATAAGGAAGGATTCCCCCGCGTTTTCAAACCGGATATTTAGAAAGAAGCGCGAACTGGGGTGAAAGATGGTGGCTCTTTATCATACAGAAGCGCTGGTTTTGCGAGCAAGGAAATACATGGAGGCAGACAGCCTCCTTACTCTTTTGACCAGGGAAAAAGGTAAGGTTTCGGCTATCGCCAAGGGCGTCCGCAAGCCGAACAGCCGCCTGCGGGGCGGTGTTCAGGCCTTTACCCATAACGATATGCTCCTTTACGAGGGCCGGAACCTGGATGTTGTTACCCAAAGCCAGTGCCTGGAGGCTTTCGTCCTCCTGCATGAAGACATGTCGGCGATGGCGGCGGCCTCGTACTGGAGCGAACTGCTTGACGCGATGATTGAAGAGGGCGAAAAAGACCAGGAACTGTTTAACCTGGCGCTTTCCGGGTTTCATGCCCTGTGCCTTTTGCCCCGCAAGCTCACCGTGAGGGGGTTGGAAATAAAGCTTTTGTCGCGGCTCGGCTACACGCCGTGCCTGGAAAAGTGCGTTTCCTGCGGATGCCCGGCCGGTGGGGCTTCTCACGTCCTCTTTGCTCCCCAACTCGGCGGAATCCTGTGCCGGGAATGCAGCCAGGCCAAGCCCGCGGTGAAACAGTGCTGTTTTTCGAATGAGGCCCTTGCTGTTTGGCAGCAGCTTTTGCGGATGGATTTGAGCAAAATCGGCCGGCTAAAGCTGTCTGCGCAGGGGTTGGGAGTCCTAGGGCAGGCGGTGGACGAGTTCCTGGCCCTGCTGTTGGAACGTCCCCTTAAATCTGCACCGGTTTTGAAAGAGATGATGCGGGAAGCGGACTAAAAGAGGGTAAGCCGCTGCAAAAAGGGAAATATTAATGTGGTGAAGAATAAATTTTGGAGGTGGGACTATGGACGAACTGAGCAAAATCGACCTTTTACGGGAAAGGATGGGTGTCACATACCAGCAGGCCAAAGACGCCCTTGACGCAAACGGCGGGGATGTGGTGCAGGCTTTGATTTATCTGGAAAAAAACAGCAAGAAGTGGGATGACAGGCTTGACGAAAAGGGAAGACAGCTTGCCGATTACATCAGGGATATTATCAGGAAGGGCAACGTTACCAAGGTGAGGCTGAAAAAAGGGGACAAAATTGTTTTTGAAATCCCGGCCACCATTGGCGCCCTCGGGGTTGGCGGGGCAATCCTGATCCCTCCCCTGCTGTTTATAGTGGCGGTAGGTACGGTAGCCGCCCTTGTCAACAACTACAGCCTGGAAATTGTTCGCCCCGACGGCAAGGTGGAGAGGCACGACCTGAGTTTTTTGGACGATGACGGCAGGGAAAAGCAAAAAACAGACAAGCGTTAGCTAGGGCAGGGAAAAAAAGGGAATTGACGGATTGACAAATTAACGAACCTCTGGTAAATTAATATCGCTGTTGATCCATAATTCCATAAGGGCTGTGAACGGGAGAATTCTCCATCTGCCTGAACAAAGCGAGCCGGGGAAGGGTGAAAGCCCGGCTTGGGTACGGAGAAATGAGGCGCCCTGGAGCCTGGTTTTTAAAAAAAGGGGGCGACCGCTTATGGCGGCCGGCCAAGCAGGGTGGAACCGCGGGAATTTGAGTCCCGTCCCTGCAGCTGTCAAAGAAGCTGCAGGGACGGGACTTTTAAGCTTAACAGAATTTGGTCTGCTGTACACCCGCGCGCTGGGAAAATTTATAGTTTCAAGCAAAGGAGTGTGAGAATTCATGTATTTTCAGGACATCATACTGAACCTGAACAAGTTCTGGGGTGAACGGGGCTGCATTATCCAGCAGCCTTACGACCTGGAGAAAGGGGCGGGAACCATGAACCCGGCGACCTTTTTGAGGGTGCTTGGCCCCGAACCCTGGAACGTCGCTTATGTTGAGCCGTCGCGGAGGCCGACTGACGGCCGCTACGGGGAAAATCCCAACCGCCTGCAGCATTACTACCAGTACCAGGTGATTCTTAAACCGTCGCCGGACAATATCCAGGAACTATACCTGGAAAGCTTAAAGGCGCTGGGTATTGACATGTTGAAACACGACCTCAGGTTTGTTGAAGACAACTGGGAATCACCAACCCTGGGCGCCTGGGGACTGGGCTGGGAAGTGTGGCTGGACGGGATGGAGATTACCCAGTTCACCTACTTCCAGCAGTGCGGCGGTATCGACTGCCGTCCTGTTTCCGGAGAGATCACTTACGGCCTGGAGCGCATCGCCATGTTCATCCAGGAAAAGGAGAGCGTTTTTGATATTGAATGGGTCAACGGGATTACTTACGGGGATATACATCACCAGGGCGAGGTTGATTACTCCCGCTACAACTTTGAAGTGGCCGATACGGCTATGCTGTTTAACCTTTTCGATGCCTTTGAAAGAGAGGCGCTGCGCGTTATCGAAGAAGGGCTGGTGCAGCCTGCTTACGATTACGTGTTGAAGTGCTCGCACACTTTCAATCTCCTGGATGCCAGGGGAGCGATCAGCGTGACGGAAAGAACGGGGTTTATCGCCCGGGTCAGGAATATGGCCAGGGCCTGTGCCCAGGCCTACGTCAGGCAAAGAGAATGTCTCGGATTTCCACTGCTTAAAAACGCGCGACAAAGCACTGGGGATAGTTTAAACGTTCCCAAGGAGGAGGCGTAAAACCATGGCCAATTACTTGCTGGAAATAGGCACTGAAGAAATACCAGCCAGGTTTATGCCCGGCACGCTTGCCCAGCTGGAAGAACTTGCGGCAATTAAGTTTGGAGAGTACCGGTTGAAGTATGGACAGATTCACACCCTGGGAACGCCCAGGCGTATAACACTGCTCGTTTATGACCTGGCGGAAAAGGGGGAAGACCTGCAGGAAGAAGTTAAGGGACCCTCCCGTAAAGCCGCGTTTGGACCGGACGGGCAACCAACCAGGGCGGCTGAAGGTTTCGCTCGCAGCCAGGGAGTTTCCCTGGATAAGCTCATCTTAAAAAATACAGGCAGCGGCGAGTATGTTTTTGCTTTGCGCCAGGTTGAAGGGAGAGCAGCAAGAGAGGTCCTGCCGGAGATAGCGCTTCAGTTAATTAGAGGCCTGAGTTTTCCAAAGTCCATGCGCTGGGCGGACAAAGAGATGCGTTTTGCCCGACCTATCCACTGGCTGGTTTCCCTTTTGGACAGGGAAGTCATCCCGTTTGAAATGGAAGGACTTACGGCGGGACGCACTACCAGGGGCCATCGTTTCCTGGGAAGGGGAAGCATAGAGATTATCGATCCTTTGACTTATGTGGAACAACTAAAAGAAGGGTTTGTGATGGTTGAGCCAAAGCTGCGGCGAGAAGAATGCTGGCGGCAGATAAAAGAAGCGGCGGAGCGTGTGGGAGGAAGGGTGGAAATGGATGAAGAACTGCTGGAGGAGATTACTTACTTGCTTGAATGGCCGACGGCCCTGACCGGAAGCTTTGACCGAGAATACCTTTCAATGCCGGAAGAAGTAGTTATAACACCCATGAAAGAACACCAGCGCTATTTTCCGGTAAGAGGGAGCGGCGGAGAACTTTTAAATCATTTCATAACCGTGCGCGACGGGAACGATGCTCACCTGGAGATTGTAAGCGCGGGAAACGAAAAAGTGCTCAGGGCCCGGCTGGCTGACGCCCGTTTTTTCTGGGATGATGACAGGAAAGTTAAATTGGAACAGTATCTTCCCCGCCTGGAAAAAATAGTTTTCCAGGAGAGCCTGGGCACGGTTGCCCAAAAGGTCGAAAGGATCATAAACAGCGTGGGGGCATATATCAAGGCCTTAGGGCTTACCACGGAAACAGGGCAAAACGCGCTGAGGGCGGCTCAACTGGCCAAGGCTGACCTGGTTACAAGCATGGTTTACGAATTTCCGGAACTGCAGGGGATAATGGGACAGTATTATGCCGTTCTTTCAGGGGAAAGAAAAGAGGTTGCCCGCGCCATTATGGAGCACTACCAGCCGCGTTTCGCGGGTGACGCCATACCGCAGAGCGTGGAGGGGGCCCTGGTAAGCCTGGCTGATAAGATAGATACTATTGCCGGTTGTTTTGCTATCGGGATTGAACCGACCGGGTCGCAGGACCCCTATGCCTTAAGGCGCCAAGCTATGGGCATATGCCATATAATTATTGGGCACAGTTTTGAACTCAATTTGGATGATCTGATTGGCCAAGCGCTGGAAAACTACCGGGGGGTTTTGCCTGATCGGGAATTGGGAGAAGAGATGCGCGAAAGAGTCAGGGAGTTTTTCCAGGCCCGCCTGAAAAACATCCTAGGTGACGAAGGGCACCGTTACGATGTGATTGAGGCGGTGCTGGGAGTCGACTACAGCAATTTTCTTACCGTAAAGGCCAGGGCAGAAGCGCTCAGCAGGACAAAGGACGATCCTGGCTTCAGAGAAATGCTGACCTCCTTTACCAGGGCTTATAATCTCACCAGGAAAACGGCGGCTTGCCCCATACAGCCGCAGCACCTGGCTGATAAGGCGGAAAAAGAACTATATGCGGTCCTGCAAGAGGTGGAGAAAAAGCTGCCGGGGCTGGAAAAACAGCGGGAATTCGTGGAGATTATCCGGCTTTTGTCTCCCCTGTCTGGGCCGGTTGACAGGTTCTTCAACGCGGTGCTGGTGATGGTTGACGACGAAAAAGTCCGCAATAACCGCCTGGCCTTGCTGCACAAAGTTGTGGAGCTCACTCGCGGCGTGGGGGATTTGAGCAGGATAGCGCCCTCCCTTTAGTGACAGCTTAATAAAATAAAAAAAATAAATAGTATATCATTATTGCAGGAACTGGTTTAAATAGTATATTATATAAAGAGCAAAGATGTGTCCCAATATTGGGGGTGATAGCCATACGGCTCACAGACCGGCAGGAGCAAATCGTCAGGATCGTGAAAGAACATGGGCCGATTAAGGGAGAAGAGATTGCGGATATTCTCGGTTATGTGAAGGCAACGCTGCGGCCGGATTTGACCGTGCTGACCAGAGCCGGGCTGCTGGAAGCCAGGCCCCGGGTGGGTTATTCTTATTCGGGGAAAGGACTTGCTTCCAGGCTGTATGAAGAAATAAACAAGATAAAGGTTAAGGACATGAAAGCGGTTCCTGCTGTTGTCAGCGAAATATCAACAGTCTATGACGCAATTGTGACCCTTTTTGTGATGGATGTCGGCAGCCTGTTTGTGGTAAGCGAAGGCGGGCTGCTGGAAGGGGTTGTGTCTCGCAAGGACCTGCTGAAGGTGTCACTGGGACAGGTTGAAATTCAAAAAGTCCCGGTTTCTGTCGTTATGACCAGGATGCCCAATATCGTCATGACCACACCGGAAGAATCGCTGTGGGCCGCGGCCAAGAAAATGGTCGACCACGAGATAGACTCTTTGCCGGTGGTCCGCCCTGCTTATAATGAGGGACGGCAAGGATTTGAAGTGATTGGCAGAATTACAAAAACCACTATAACCAGGGCTTTTGTTGAATTAGGGCAGGGTAAATTTATGGAAGGAGGGGAAATGTTATAACACTGCCAACAATATATGTGATTTCTGATTCCTTGGGAGAGACGGCCGAATTTGTGGCGAAGGCCGCAGCCAGCCAGTTCAATTCGGGGCAGGTGGAAATAAAAAGGATCCCCTATGTCAATGATGAAGAGCATATTGCGGAAATTTTAGCGGAAATGGCCGGGCAGAACGCCATGATCGCTTTTACCTTGGTTTTGCCAAGGCTGCGCCAGTGCCTGCTGGATAAAGCACGTGAATACAATATTTTAGCGGTGGATGTCTTAGGGCCGATGCTTGATGCCTTTTCCAGGCTGTCCCAAACGCCGCCCCGCTTGGAACCCGGGCTGCTGCACAAGCTTGATGAGGACTATTTCAGCAGGGTGGAAGCCATAGAGTTCGCGGTCAAATATGACGACGGGAAAGACCCGCGGGGCATCCTTTACGCCGATATCGTGCTTATCGGCATTTCCAGGACTTCCAAGACCCCGCTTTGCATGTACCTGGCCCACAAGAGAATCAGGGCGGCCAACGTTCCGCTGGTGCCGGAGGTCTCGCCGCCGGAAGAACTGTTCAGCATCCCGCCCCGCAAGATAGTGGGATTGACTGTAAAACCAGAGATACTTAACCCCATACGCCAGGAAAGGCTTAAATCGCTGGGACTCGCGCCGAGCGCCGACTATGCGAGCATGGAAAGGATACTGAAAGAAATCGAGTACGCGGAGAAAATCATGAGCAAAATAGGGTGCCCGGTCATAGATGTCTCCAATAAGGCCGTGGAAGAGACGGCCAGCCGCATCCTACAGATATATTACAGGGGGGAACAAAGTGAAAGAAAGTAAGTATGTGTATTTATTCAGAGAAGGAAGCGCCGGCATGAAAAATCTCCTGGGGGGAAAAGGGGCCAACCTTGCGGAGATGACGAATATCGGCCTGCCGGTGCCGCCGGGTTTGACAATTACCACCAAGGCCTGCATAGAGTTTTTTAAGGCGGGCAAAACGTTTCCTGCCGGCTTGGAAGAGGAGTTGTGGGAAAAGCTGGCCGCAGTGGAAGAGCAGGCCGGGAAGAAGTTCGGCGACCTGCATGACCCGCTTCTGGTTTCTGTCCGCTCGGGTGCTCCTGTGTCAATGCCGGGGATGATGGATACAATCCTCAACCTTGGTTTGAACGATGAGACAGTGGAAGGCTTGAGCCGCGCCACGCAGAACAGGCGGTTCGCCCTTGACAGCTACCGGCGCTTTATCCAGATGTTTGCCGATGTGGTGATGGGCGTAGAGCACTTTCAGTTCGAAACCGCCCTCGAAAAGAGAAAGGAAGAAGCAGGCGTTAAGGTGGATAAGGACCTGACGCCGGAGGCGCTGGAAAAACTGATCGAAGATTACAAAAGTATTGTCAGGAGGACCAAAGGTCAGAGCTTTCCCCAACAACCAAGGGAACAGCTCTTGATGGCCATCCGCGCTGTCTTTAATTCCTGGTTCAATCCCCGGGCCGAGGTGTACCGCAAGATAAACAACATCCCGCAAGATCTGGGCACGGCGGTGAACGTGCAGGCCATGGTCTTCGGGAACATGGGCGACGATTCGGGGACGGGGGTGGCGTTCACCCGCAATCCGTCCACCGGCGAGAAGAAGCTTTACGGCGAGTTCCTCATGAATGCCCAGGGTGAGGATGTGGTCGCCGGGATACGCACACCTCAATCGATTGAACAACTGAGCCGGGAAAACCCGCAAATATACAGCCAGTTCACACGAATCTGCAGCATCCTGGAAACGCATTACCGCGACGTGCAGGATATTGAGTTTACCATAGAACGCGGCAAGCTGTACATGCTCCAGACGCGGACCGGGAAAAGGACAGCCGGCGCGGCGGTAAAAATTGCCGTGGATATGGTGAATGAAGGGATTATCAGCAAGGAAGAGGCGATCATGCGCATCGAACCTTCTTCCCTTGACCAGCTGCTGCACAGGAGGATCGACCCGGCCTCGGAGGTGAAAGTGATTGCCAAGGGACTTCCTGCTTCTCCCGGAGCCGCTTCAGGCCATGTTGTGCTGGATGCCGACAGGGCGGAAGGCCAGGCCAAAGAAGGGAAAAAAGTCATCCTGGTGAGGACGGAGACAACGCCCGACGATATTCACGGAATCGTGGCGGCGCAGGGCATTCTCACCAGCCGCGGCGGTATGACCAGCCATGCGGCTGTGGTGGCGCGCGGCATGGGCAAATGCTGTGTCTGCGGCTGCGAGGCCCTGAAAATAGATTATGAGGCTGGCGAAATCAAAGTTGACGGGCAGGTTATCAGGGAAGGCGACATCATTTCCCTTGACGGCAGCACCGGAAAAGTGATGCTGGGGCAGGTCAAGCTGATTGACCCCGAACTGAGCCCCGAGTTCCAGGAAATACTCTCCTGGGCCGATGAGATAAAAAGGCTTAAGGTGAGGGCCAACGCCGACAATCCCCCGGACGCTGCCAAGGCCAGGGAATTTGGGGCTGAGGGGATTGGGCTCTGCCGCACGGAGCACATGTTTATGGCTCCGGACCGCGTTCCCGTTGTTCAGGAGATGATCATGGCGGATAATATAGAAGACCGTGAAAAAGCCCTGGCCAAACTCTTGCCCATGCAGGAGGAGGATTTTTACGGCATCCTCAAGGTAATGAACGGTCTCCCTGTCACCATCCGGCTTCTGGATCCCCCGCTGCACGAATTTTTACCCGATGTGGAGGAGCTCATTACTGAAATCGGCGAGCTTAAGATGGTCAAAGCCGATCCGGAAAGGATCATGGCTCTGCAGACGGTTCTCACCAGGGCCAGGTCCCTGCGCGAATTCAATCCCATGCTCGGCCACCGCGGCTGCCGGCTTGGCGTTTCGTATCCCGAGATTTACCGGATGCAGGCACGCGCCATTTTCCAGGCTGCAGCCCGGCTGGTGAAGGAAGGATATAAGGTCTGGCCTGAAGTGGAGATACCCCTGGTGATAGACAAGAACGAGCTGGCTCTCCTGCGCGGGGAAATTGAGGAGGTGGCCCGCCAGGTTATGAGCGAATACAAGGTGGAATTTCACTTTACCGTGGGCACTATGATCGAACTGCCCCGTGCCTGCCTGACGGCCGATAAAGTGGCGGAGGTGGCCGACTTTTTCTCCTTTGGGACAAACGACTTGACCCAGACTACCCTGGGTTTCAGCCGCGACGACGCGGAGGGCAAGTTCATGAACGATTACCTTGAGAAAAAAATCCTGAAAAACAACCCCTTCATTGTCCTGGACCGGGAAGGGGTGGGGCAGTTGATGGAAATGGCTGTAAAGAAGGGCCGCGAGAAAAAACCGGGGCTGGAAATCGGCATCTGCGGGGAACACGGCGGCGAACCGAATTCTATCGAGTTTTGCCACCTGGCCGGTCTGAACTATGTGAGCTGTTCGCCGTTCCGGGTGCCCGTCGCCAGGCTGGCGGCTGCCCAGGCCCAGGTTATCAACCCAAGACCAATCAAGTAAGGCTTAGAATAGTTGGGTAAGGCCTTACCTATGAAGGCTGTAAGAAGTTTTGTAAAAAAGAGAGAGGGCATTGTCTATTAGTAAACTAAGAGATAGTACCCTCTCTTTTTCAATTCGGGGAGCTAGGATTTGGTTGTGCCGAGCGCTAGATGGATGGAAACAGTGCTGTGTATCATATAGCATTTTTCGCCCTGGGTCAGTTTTTATAGAGTTGTGTATGTCAATGTTCTGAGAAAATTCTTTTAGAAATATTTCAGGGGTGACTACTTAATGCGTCTTGGGCATCTCTTAAATGTTCTGGCCCATAATTCTATTTACCTGGTAGACGCGGTCCGTATATTGGGCATGCGGGGATTGGTGCGATTTGTCCGCGACACCTTGTCTAGTCCCTGCTTGGATGTTGAGATAACAACATTCATGTGGTATAATTTTACAATGAAACAGAATGTGGGTGATTGTATAAATGATTACTAAGCATATTGTTCAATCCATGGCTGAGAGAATTGTAAATGCCTTTTCACCGGAAAAAATTATTGTTTTTGGCTCTTGGGCACGGAATGAAGCCACCAAAGATAGCGATATTGATTTTTTGGTAATCACCTCTTATAAAGGCTCAAAAAGAGATATCCAAGTAGCTATGAGAAGAGAATTAAAGGGATTTGGTATTCCTAAAGACGTTATAGTTGCCTCAAAAGAAGAGATTGAGCAAAAAAAAGATTTGCCAGGATATATTTATGGAACCGCATTAAAGGAGGGGAGGGTCGTTTATGAGCGAATTGACCAATAGACAACTGGCATTACGGTGGTTTGAATATGCGAAAAACGATTTACAGGCAGCATCAATATTACTTTCGCATGATGACGTGGCTCCCCGGACCGTTTGTTTTTTAGCTCAACAAAGTGCTGAAAAAGCTCTGAAAGCAATTTTAGTGTTAAAAGGATTGGATGTAATAAGAACTCATGACCTTGATGCTTTATCAGAGACATTACCTAAAAAAGTAAGTGCAAAGTTTGAAAGTTTTGATTTAACATGGTTAACTGAATGGAGCGTGGAATCCCGTTATCCCGGAGATTGGCCGGAAGCTTCATGTGAGGATGCAAAAAAGGCAGTAACAATAGCTACAGAAGTCCTTAATGCATGTAATAGTATTTTTATAAATGAAAATTAATATAATGGAGGAAATAGAAAACAAAAAGTGTTCCATAATGTAAAAAACGGTGATTGGTCTATTATGATAGCGGCGGCCCAGGCCCAAATAAGGCACGGCTAGTCAGGGAAGTTTATGATTCCATGAGAAGGGGGCGGCTCCAAAGTTTTATTGTGAGACGCCCCCGTTCTTGTTGTGTTTATATACTGCGTTAATATTAATGGGCAAACATCATTCCGTTTGGGTGCCAGGAGCCTACAGGCCTTATTTTGCTTAAATCCGTCATAAATGTCGAAATTCGTTGGTTAAGAAAAAAGAGGATTTTCATTATTTAAGGAGTATTAATGTAAAGTAACAGGATGAAAACTAATATTAAAATTAATGAAGAAAAAGAAAGAGGAAGGTGAAAGGCCCCGCAAGGGGTCGCCGACAATGCTGATCGTAGGTATTAACGGAAGTCCCAACAAAGAGGGATCCACCGCTTTTTTATTGAACAAAGGGCTGGAACAGGCCGCAAGGCTGGGAGCAAAAACGGAAATTATTCACGCAGCCGAGGTTTTAAAAGACCTGGCGGTTCCTTTTTGTACTGTTTGTTCCACGCCGTGCCAGGGGACCTGCATGGCCGGGACTTCTTTTGAGGATGCGCTCAACCTGTTAAGTGAAGCAGACGGCATGCTGGTCGGCTCGCCGGTTTATTTCGGCAGTATAACCGGCCAGTTGAAGGCTTTTTGGGACCAGACCCGCCGGCTTCGTGCGGAAAAGAAGCTGCTAAACGTTGCCGGCGGAGCTGTGGCCGTAGGAGCATCCCGTTTCGGCGGGCAAGAACTTACAATAAGAGTCATCCAGGAAATGATGCTTGTACAGGGTATGACAATCGTAGGTCCGGGTCATGCTGGTCATGACTGCGGTCATTTCGGGGTTGCCGCCCAGCGCCCGGCCCAGGAGGATAAGCAGGCGCTGGAAAGGATTGCGGTCCTGGCTAAAAGGATTTTTGAAGTTGCCCGAGAAACCAGGGTACTGCGAGAGTAGGAGCGAAGAAATGTCCATTCGCCAGGAAATCGAAGCCTTCGAAGAAACAGCTCTCAGTCCTTATGCCATGCTCGCTTCCAGGTCGGTGGGCCGCCAACGGCCCGAGGAACCTGATCCCATCCGGACCTGCTTCATGAGGGACAGGGACCGCATAATTCATTCCAAGTCTTTTCGCCGCTTGAAACATAAAACACAGGTTTTTATTGCCATGGGCAACGACCACTACAGGACAAGGCTGACTCATACCCTGGAAGTGAACCAGATTTCTCAAACTGCGGGCAAAGCGCTGCGGCTGAATCTTGATTTGATTGAAGCCATTGCCCTCGGCCATGATGTCGGACATACGCCGTTTGCTCACACTGGCGAGGAGGTTTTGGACAGGCTTTTGCCCGGCGGTTTTAAACACAATTTAAACAGTGTTCGCGTACTGACCCGGATCGAACAGGGCAGGGCGGGACCCGGTTTAAACCTCAGCCAGGAGGTGCTGGACGGGATAGCACATCACAGCGGGTTTGGGAGGGGAGAGAGCGCCTGTAAGACCCTGGAGGGGCAGGTCGTGCGGTATGCCGACAAAATTGCCTATGTCCAGCACGATATAGATGACAGCATCAGGGCCTCCGTACTCACTTTGGATGATATACCCAAAGAGTTCCTGGATATATTGGGATACAGCCACAGCGAAAGAGTCGGAACCCTGGTAAAAGACCTCGTCCTTACTACGAGGTCAAATTTGGCCCGGGGCGAAATAAAAGTCAGCCTGAGCCCTGAAATAAACAGGGCTCTCCAGGGATTGCGCAGGTTTATGTTTGAAACGGTGTATAAAGGGCCATACTGCCAGAAGCAAAGGCATGGTGCCGCCCACATTGTGGAGTATTTATTCAGCTATTATATGGAAAATCCGGATGAACTGCCCGGCCTGTACAGGGAAATTGCGGAAGAAGAAGGGCTTGAGCAGGGCGTGGCCGATTATATTTCCGGGATGACGGACAATTACTGTGTGCTGCTGTTTAAGGATAAAGTCCTGCCGCAGGCGAGCGTTAAGTAAAGGTTATAGTGGGAAACAATGCCATAAATAGAAAGATTAAATAATAAACAATAAATAATATGTATAAAAATGTGGCTAAAAAAAGAGGAAATTTAATTTTTTTAACGAATAAATCATAAATATTTGCAATGAAAAACGCTGTATCTTAATTAGACCTGGTCTGAAATCTTTTCGAAAAAGCAGGAAAAAAGGTTGTAAATGAAGAAAAAAAGAACAAACGCGTTATAAGGTGGTGAAAAAGGTCATGGGCCAGATCCCCCAGGAATTTATTGATGACCTGCGCCACCGGGCGGATATTGTGGAGATAATAAGGGAATTCGTGCCGCTAAAAAAACAGGGCCAAAACTTTATCGGGTTGTGTCCATTCCATGCGGAGAAAACTCCTTCTTTTGTTGTCTCTCCTCAGAAACAGATCTTTCATTGCTTTGGCTGCGGAAAGGGCGGAAATGTTTTTACCTTTCTCATGGAGAAGAGCGCCATGAGTTTCCTGGAAGCGGTTTCCTTTCTGGCCAAACGTTACGGCCTCCTGATCCCGGTCTCTGCCGTTTCTCCGGAAAAAAAGAAACAGGAATCATTAAAAAAAAGGTACTATCATATCAATGAACTAGCAGCCCGGTTTTATTCCGGAAAGCTGTACGATAAAACAGGGGCGGAAGCCTTATCATACCTGAAAAATAGGGGACTTAACAAAAATACCCTGGAAAAATTTGCGCTTGGGTACGCGCCTCCCGGTTGGGATGAACTCAGCCGTTTTTTGTTGGAGCAAGGGTGTTCGGAACAGGAACTCCTGCTGTTGGGACTTGCCGTAAAGACGCAAAAAGGCGGAACTGTTGACCGCTTCCGCCACCGCATCATTTATCCCATTACGGATGAAGCCGGAAGGGTTGTTGGCTTTGGCGGCCGTGTTTTGGACGATTCCCAGCCGAAGTATCTTAATTCTCCGGAAACACCCCTTTTTTCGAAAGGCAAGCACCTGTACGGCTTGAATTTGGCCAGGGGAGCCATCCGCAACCAAGACAAGTCCGTAATTATGGAAGGGTACATGGATGTTATAACAGCGCATCAAAATGAGATATACAATGCAGTGGGCACGCTGGGTACAGCCTTAACCGTTGAGCAGGCCCGGTTGTTGATGCGTTACAGCTACCAGGCAGTCATCTGTTTTGATGCGGACCAGGCCGGCGAAAAGGCAACGCTCCGGGGTCTTGATATCTTGCAGGAACAAGGGTGCCAGGTTTCGGTCATATCCGTTCCGGGAGCGAAGGATCCGGATGAATTTATTAAAGAAGAGGGGAAGGGAAGCTTTACAGAGCTTGTTGAACGAGCCCAGCCCCTTTTGGAATATAAATTGAGCAAATTGATTGAGCGGTGTGATGCCCAGACTGTACCGGGCAAAGTCAGGATTGTGCAGTCTCTTATTCCCGACATCATGAAAACGCAAAGCCCTGTTGCGCGCCAGGCTTTTATCCAGATGGTAAGCGAACGGCTTGTCTTCCCGGAAACAGCGATTCATGCCGAAATAAGGAAAACATTTTCCCAAGACAGCCCTGCTCTCCAAAACAGTGCCCGGCAGGCTCGACCGCTGTCTGCCCGGGAAAAGGCCCAAAGGTTCCTGATCAGGATTTCCCTGGAAAACCCTCAAACCATGACGGAAATAGAAAAATGGGGAGGAAAAGAACTCTTCAGCGATCAATTGTTGAAAGAAATTTATCAAAACAATTATTTAATCTTCCAGGCTGGTCATAATATAAAAGCGGACGATTTAATGAGCCTGCTGGAAAACAGCGCTTCCCGGGATGCTTTATCGGGAATTCTGTTGGCAGATGAGGTCCCTGAAGGTTGGGAGAGAGTGTTTAAGGACTGCCTGGTGCTTTTGAAAACCGAACTGCTTAACAGGAAGATAGCAGAAAACAACAGCCGCATGTCCCAGTTCGAAAAAATGGGCGATGTCAGTAAATCCCTGGAATTGATGGTTGAAATACAGCAGATGGTAAAGGAAAAACACAGCCTGGCAACGACCCTGCGGAAGGGAGGGATTTAGTTATGAAGACTGAAAAAGAAATCGAACAAGTGAAAATTGAAGGAGTAAAAGAACTTATTCAAAAAGGGAAAAGCCGTGGAGTATTGACTTATGGCGAAATAATGTCCGCATTGCAGGGTGTTGATATCACTCCTGAACAAATAGATGATATTTATGAACAGTTGAATGCCATGGGCATAGATGTTGTACCCGATCCCGGCGACATTGAGGTTCTTGAAGAACCTGTGGAACCGGTGGATATGGAAGAACCGCCGGTTGACGGTGAGGGAGAGGGAGAAATTGAGATTGATCTTTCCGTTCCGGAAGGTGTAGGAATAGATGACCCTGTTCGCATGTATCTCAAGGAGATCGGGAGGGTTCCCTTGCTGTCCGCAGAAGAAGAAGTGGAGCTAGCCAAACGCATGGAACAGGGCGATGAGGAAGCCAAACGCCGGCTGGCTGAGGCCAATCTTAGACTGGTGGTCAGCATTGCCAAGCGTTATGTGGGACGCGGCATGCTGTTTCTTGACCTGATCCAGGAAGGTAATCTGGGGTTGATCAAAGCCGTGGAAAAATTCGATTACCGGAAAGGCTACAAGTTCAGCACATACGCCACCTGGTGGATCCGGCAGGCTATAACCAGGGCTATTGCCGACCAGGCCAGAACGATCCGCATACCTGTTCACATGGTGGAAACAATCAACAAGCTTATTCGCGTATCCCGCCAGCTCCTTCAGGAGTTGGGCCGGGACCCTTCCCCTGAGGAAATAGCCTCTGAAATGGACATTCCTGTCGAGCGCGTAAGGGAAATACTGAAAATAGCCCAGGAGCCGGTTTCCCTGGAAACGCCGATCGGCGAGGAAGAAGACAGCCACCTCGGGGATTTCATCGAAGACGAGGATGCTCCGGCGCCTGCGGAAGCGGCTTCCTTCATCCTCTTGAAGGAGCAGCTGGAAGAGGTGTTAGAGACGCTTACCCACCGGGAAGAAAAAGTGCTGCGGCTGCGTTTCGGACTTGATGACGGCAGAGCCCGCACCCTGGAAGAAGTGGGACAGGAATTCGGGGTGACCCGTGAAAGGATTAGACAGATTGAAGCCAAAGCGCTGCGGAAGCTTCGCCATCCCAGCCGCAGCCGCAAGCTTAAGGATTACCTGGATTAGAACAAGTTCAAGGTTTAGAACGGGTATATGGAAGAGAGCTAATTGCTATGTTCAGGGGGCCAAACAGCACAAGCGTTGAAAGGAACGC